>CALZFR010000030.1 GCA_945648485.1 uncultured Eubacterium sp.
TTGAGGGCACAGACAGCACATGGGATTCTGATGGAGATACTATGGGAGCTGCAGGTGACCTGCCATGGCAATCCCCTGAATGGGACAGTCCATCACGCCGTAAATATAAAGCTACGGATTATGGTACTAAGTCCAGTGCCAGACCATCCATGTCTTTAAATGACCTGGATGATGATGAGAAGAAATTATTTGATGAACTCCGCCAGTTAAGGCTTACTATTGCCAGGGAGGAACATCTTCCACCTTATATTGTATTTTCGGATAAAACACTGGTTGATATGTGTGTGAAGAAGCCGGTGGACAAGGTATCTATGCTTAGCTGCAATGGCGTGGGAGAAAACAAGTACTCACGGTATGGAGAGAGATTTATTGAAGTTATAAGAACACATTAAAGAACTAGAATACTGTACATTGGAGATGGGAATATTATGGAGAAAGATTTAACTAAAGGCTCGCCTTTTAAACTTATTATAGGTTTTGCTGTTCCTATGCTTTTAGGAATGCTGTTCCAGCAGTTTTATAATCTTGTTGATACCATAATTGTGGGAAAAACTCTGGGAGTTAATGCACTGGCAGGAGTTGGGGCAACAGGAGCGCTTAATTTCATGATTATTGGATTCTGTATGGGTGTGTGCAGCGGATTTGTTATTCCTGTCGCACAGGCATTTGGAGCAGGAAAGGGCGCTGAATTAAGAAAATATGTTTTCAACGGATATGTGTGCAGTATTATATTTTCAGTTGTGCTTACTGTTGCGGCAGTTGCAGGCTGCAGGGCATTGCTTACACTGCTTAGGACTCCTTTAGATATATTTGAATATTCTTACAGTTATATAAATGTTATATTTATAGGAATTCCAACTGTGTTTCTGTACAATATTGTATCAGGAATTATAAGGTCTCTGGGGGACAGCAAAACTCCTGTTGTATTTCTTGTGGTTTCATCACTCATTAATATAACGCTGGATTTTGTATTTATTCTTGGAATGAAGATGGGAGTGGCGGGAGCTGCCTGGGCAACTAACGTCTCTCAGCTTATTGCAGGAGTGAGCTGCTTTGTATATATGAACAGAAAGTATGACATATTAAAAGGCGGAAGAGAAGACAGAAAGCTGGATGGCAGATTTGTGAGAAAACTGTGTGGAAATGGTATTCCTATGGGGCTGCAGTATTCTATCACAGCTATAGGAAGCACGATTCTCCAGGCTTCTGTAAATATGCTGGGACCAGTATATGTGGCGGCTATGACGGCAGGTGGTAAGATTTTTAATTTTACATGCTGCCCATTTGACGCTCTGGGTTCTACAATGGCTACTTACTGTGGACAGAACGTAGGTGCCGGTAAATATGACCGCCTTGGAAAGGGCGTTATGACTGCATCTATTATCGGGTGGATATATAGTGTGGTTTCATTTGTAGTTCTGGTGTTTACGGCAAGGTACATTTCACTTCTGTTTGTTAATCCGGAAGAAACACAGATTATAGAACTGACACACCGATTTATATGTGCATCTGCATTGTTTTATGTATTTCTTACTCTTGTAAATGTTGTGCGTTTTTCAATTCAGGGAATGGGATTCTCAGGACTTGCCATTATAGCTGGTATATTTGAGATGGCAGCGAGAGCTTTTGCAGCTGTAGTGCTTGTACCAGCCATAGGATTTGACGGAGCATGTCTGGCATCACCACTTGCCTGGGTGGCTGCTGATATATTCCTTGTAAGTGCTTTCCTGCATTGTAGAAAAACGCTGGTCAGAATAAGCCAGTCAAGGCATTGATAAGTGACAGGCTTATAAGAAACATCAGATGTTGAGAGGTAACAGGATTCTGATGGCGTGCTGCTGTTATAGAAGTGCCTGGTGCAACAGAAGCCTATAGGTTTCTGTTACATCAGGCACATGCTGGTTACACAGTGTGCATATATTTTTCTTTGGTGGCCATTCCACCACGGATGTGCCTTTCCTGCTTGTTGACATCAAGGACTTTTCTCGCTTCCATGGCAAGAGCCGGGTTGATTTTGGATAATCTTGAGGTTACATCTTTATGTACGGTGGATTTGCTTACACCGAATTTGTCGGCAGCCTGACGGACTGTGGCTTTGGTTTCGATGATATACTGGCCGGTCCTGATGGCACGCTCTTCAATATAGGTTTTCATAAAAACCCCTGCATTGTCTGTTTTTTACAGTGTATGCAGGGGTTTGTTTTAATATGAAAAAACCTATAGAATTGACTCAATAGTAAGGGATGTCTTAGATAAATCTATAAATTCCCCATTACATATTACGGATGGCTTGCTTAAAGCCCTGTCATTAATAAGTACAACCTCACCAACACGGCCATCTGAAAGAGTTACATTGGTATGTATGTATGATGAAATTACATTCTTAAGGAATGGAATTGCATACTTGGGGTCAAGACTGGAAAAACACTGGTTTTCCATCTCACGTATTACTGTAAATGGGCACAGCCCCTTTCTGTATACACGGGCAGCAGTCATGGCATCATATACATCTGCAATGCTTATTATCTTGGCAAATACAGGGATTTTATCGCTTTTAACTCCAAATGGATAACCTGAACCGTCACATTTCTCATGGTGCATGAGGCATGCTTCTTTAATACGGTTATCTATCGGCTGGTTTTTAAGATATTCATATCCTATCTTAACGTGACTCTTGATTATATCGAATTCTTCAGGTGAAAGTCTGCCAGGCTTGTTAAGTACTTCATCGGGAATATCCAGCTTTCCGATATCATGGAGAAGTCCTGAAAGAGTGAGAACTTTAATGTCTTCCCTGGAAAAATGCAGCCACTGTCCAATTATGGATGAGATTAATGCTACGTTAATACTGTGGGCAAATGTCTGGTCATCAAACTGACGGAGGCTGTGGAGCATGTCAAACAGCTGAAGTGTGTTATTATGCTTGTCTACAATTGACATTGTGTGGGCAAGCAGCTCCGCTTCATTAACTGGAGAGTTACGCTTTACTATATCATTAAGACTATTCTTCAATTCATTGACATCCAGCTCATAGTCTTCACAGAATTCCTTGAATTCAGCTGTTTCACGAATTTTATCATAGTAAGTAGGCTCTTCTGCGGGTGCTGAAGAAGCAAATATTTCATCAATACCAACATACTCTTCCTGTTCAGGTTCTACTGGCCTGTCCTCTACATCAATTTCCAGAATATGATAGTCAGAGAGCTTGGCAATGCTGTCCATATCCAGCTTTGTACCATTGGCTACAATGAGAGAACCATCCTGGGCAATAACGTCTGATGCCAGAATCATTCCCGGTTCTGCATCAAATATGAAAATTGTCTTTTTTTCCATAAATCCTCTATCCTTTCAGGCTTTTGTCAGAAACGAACAAATACATAACAAAATTTGTGATAATTATATGAAATTTTCATAAAAAAGTCAATTTATACTTGACTTAGTGTAAAGTGACGTGTACCATACTTAATGTAATATTAATTATGGCGTGGATTGCGCCGGTTCAGTTTGAAAACATAATAAACGGTTATTTGTCCCTTATTTAGAGCGGTGGAGATACATAGGATCTAAGAAGCCCGGCAACCCCATATATTGTTATATGGAAGGTGCCAACCTGAGCGGAGAAGTATCTGTGTAAGCTGTATTAAGATTAGTGATGAGCATTATTGACTTTAATCTATGTTAAACAGCTTCAGCAGAATTCATTCGAACAATAAGAGGATTTCGAAATCATAAAGATTACGGGTCCTTGTTAAGGGCCCGTTTTTGTTGCAAAAACACGTCAGCTGTTTGACGGATTGAGCCTGCTCAATTTATTAACGAAAGGAAGGTTACACTAATGGAAAAGAGATTATTTACATCAGAATCAGTTACTGAAGGACATCCTGACAAAATCTGTGATCAGATATCAGATGCTGTGCTTGACGCACTTTATGAGCAGGACCCATATTCAAGAGTTGCCTGCGAGACACTGACAAACACAGGATTTGTTGTAGTTATGGGAGAGGTTACAACTAAGGCAAATGTGGATATTCCTAAGATTGTAAGAGATACAGTTGTAGAAATCGGATATGACAGCTCTGAAAAGGGATTTGATGGTAACACCTGTGCAGTTATGGTTGCTCTGGACAAGCAGTCAACTGATATTGCAATGGGTGTTGATAAGGCTTTAGAGGCTAAGACTGGTAAGGATGACGATGCAGCTATTGAAGCAATAGGTGCTGGTGACCAGGGTATGATGTTTGGTTATGCTACTAATGAGACTGAGGAGTATATGCCATATTCAGCAAATCTTGCACAGAAGCTGGCAAAACAGCTTACTAAGGTAAGAAAAGATGGTACTCTGTCTTACTTAAGACCAGATGGAAAGACACAGGTAACTGTTGAGTATGATAAGGAGAACAAGCCTGTAAGGCTTGATGCTATTGTTGTTTCTTCACAGCATTCTCCAGAGGTTTCACAGGAAAAGATTCATGATGATATTAAGAAATATGTCATCGATGCTATTGTTGATCCATCAATGATAGATGATGATACTAAGATATATATCAATCCAACTGGAAGATTTGTTATTGGTGGACCGGCTGGAGACAGTGGTCTTACAGGACGTAAGATTATTGTAGATACTTATGGCGGTGTAGCAAGACACGGTGGTGGAGCTTTCTCAGGAAAGGACTGCACTAAGGTTGACCGTTCAGCAGCATATGCAGCACGTTATGTGGCAAAGAATATTGTTGCAGCAGGGCTTGCAGACAGAATTGAGATTCAGCTTTCTTATGCTATCGGTGTGGCAAGACCAACATCTATCTATGTAGATACATTTGGAACAGGAAAGCTTCAGGATGAGGAAATTGCTGAGATTATAGAGAAGAACTTTGATCTTCGCCCAGCAGGAATTATCAGGATGCTTGACCTTAGAAGACCTATTTACAAGCAGACAGCTGCTTATGGACATTTCGGACGTCTTGACCTTGATCTTCCATGGGAGAAGCTGGATAAGGCGGAGTCACTTAAGAAGTATCTGAAGGCATAATTATTATGGAAAGTTATTTAATTATTGAAAAATGGGTTGCATATTTTTTCATTTACTGCTTTATAGGGTGGTGTTTTGAGAGCACATATGTGTCAATCAAGAGCAGAAGACTTGTTAACAGAGGATTCTTAAGAGGTCCGTTTCTTCCAATTTATGGATTTGGGGCTATTACGATTCTTCTGGCAACATTGCTTGTAACCTGGAGTGTTCCATTGATATTTATATGTGGAATGATAGCGGCAACATTGCTTGAGTATGTTACAGGAGCAATTATGGAGTCGGTATTTTCCATGAAATACTGGGACTACAGCAACCAGAGATTCAATATTAAGGGATATATATGCTTATCATCTTCTATTGCATGGGGAGTATTTTCTGTACTCCTGGTGAAAGTGGTACACGTTCCGGTGGCAGGATTTGTGGGAAACATGAATAAAACTCTTCTGGGAGTTATTCTTCTGGTTGTGGCAGCAGTTACAGCTGTGGACTTTGTATTCTCCTTCAAGAATGCCCTGGATTTCAGAAAGATACTCGTTTACCAGGCTGCTGTCAAGAAAGAGCTTGCAGAGCTTTCTGAAAGAATCAGCGAGACAAGAGAGGCCTTCAGTGAGATGGCTAATGAGAAACAGCGCGAATACTTTGCAAGGCAGGAGGAGCGTATCAGTGCATTGAAGCTTGAACTGGATGCTGTCAGGTTTAAGGCTGAGAAGTTTAGTAAGTCTATTATAAGAAGCTTCCCTAACTCTTCATCTGACAGGTTCGGAGAGGCACTTGAAGATATCAAGAAGAAGGTTCTTTCAAGGAAGAATTCTTAATGTAACAGTCTTAATCCTGGGAAATTATATTTTTTTTAAAGTTGCCCCTTTTAAAAATGCTGGGATTTGTATATAATGTTAGATGGACTTGTTTAGGAGTTGAAAGGAGATTAATGACATGTTGTCAACAGATATCGGAATCGATTTGGGAACAGCCAGCATTTTAGTATATATCAAGGGAAAAGGTGTTGTGTTAAAGGAGCCTTCAGTTGTTGCTTTTGACAGAGACACTAACAAGATTAAGGCTATAGGTGAGGAAGCAAGGCTTATGCTTGGAAGAACTCCAGGTAATATAGTTGCTGTAAGACCTTTAAGACAGGGGGTTATCTCTGATTATACTGTTACAGAGAAGATGCTTAAGTACTTTATTCAGAAGGCTATTGGCAGAAGAACATTAAAGAAGCCTAGAATCAGTGTATGTGTACCTTCAGGTGTCACAGAGGTTGAGAAGAAGGCTGTTGAGGATGCAACTCTTCAGGCAGGAGCAAGAGAAGTTGCAATTATTGAGGAACCTATTGCTGCTGCTATCGGAGCAGGCATAGATATTGCAAGGCCATGTGGTAACATGATTGTAGATATCGGTGGTGGTACTACTGATATTGCTGTTATTTCACTGGGTGGAACTGTTGTCAGCACATCTATTAAGATTGCCGGCGACGATTTTGATGAGGCGATTGTCCGCTATATGAGAAAGAAGCATAACCTTCTCATTGGTGAGAGAACTGCTGAAGATATTAAGATTAAGATAGGTGCTGCTTACCCACGAGCTGAGGTAAGTTCCATTAATGTAAGAGGACGTAACCTTGTAACAGGTCTTCCTAAAACAGTTGAGGTTACATCAGAGGAAACTGAGGAGGCTCTTAGAGAGGCTACTTCTCAGATTGTTGAAGCGGTTCACAGTGTGTTGGAGAAGACTCCTCCAGAACTTGCTTCAGATATTGCTGACAGGGGAATTGTACTTACTGGCGGTGGTGCGCTTCTTTCAGGTCTTGAGGATCTTATCGAGGCTAAGACTGGAATTAACACTATGACAGCCGAGGACCCTATGACATGCGTTGCCATTGGTACAGGTAAGTTCATTGAATTCCTTTCAGGATACAGAGATACACAGAATTAAATTTTTGCTTAATATACTAAAGAATAGTGAAAATGTGTCGAAATACATATACACGGATGAGTACATTTTTATAAGTGTAAGGTAAGCTTTTGATTGGAGGACAGGTATGGTAAAAGGATTGTATACAGCGTATACAGGAATGGTTAACAGCCAGAAAAGACTTGATGTTGTCTCCAATAACCTTGCCAATGCCACAACGACAGGATACAAGAAGGAAGGACTTACTACTAAGTCTTTCGATGAGATGATGGGTATTAAGATTAAGGACTTAACAGTGGGACATCTTAACCAGCCAATCGGTAATCTGTCGCTGGGGGCTAAGATTGGCGAATCATATCGTGACTGGTCTCAGGGTTCATTTATAAGTACAGAGAACACATATGATTTTGCCTTGTCTGGAAAGGGATTTTTTAATATTTCTTTCACAAGCAAGTCAGGGGAAACATCAACGATGTATTCCAGGGATGGAGCTTTCCAGATGAATGTTGACGGTTATCTGGTTACCAAGGATGGTGATTATGTATTAGGTGAGAATGGTCCAATACAGTTGCCAACTAATATTGATAAACTGGAAGTTCAGCCAACAGGCGAGATATACGCTGACGGACAATATGTTGACACATTTTTATTAACAGATTTTGAGGACTATAATTACCTGGAGGCATATGGTGAGAATCTCTACAGGACTGTGGAAGGTGCAACAGAAGCAGAGTGCAGAGCTACTGTGAATCAGGGCTATCTGGAGGCATCTAACATGAATGTTGTTTCTGAGATGGTTGAGATGATTACTATTGCAAGAGAGTACGAGAGCGGTCAGAAGGTAATCAATGCTGTAGATGAGATGCTTGGCAAGATGGTTACTATTTCAGAATTGTAATTAAGAAATGAGGTATTTATGGTTAGATCTTTATATTCTGCGGCATCAGGAATGATTGCCCAGCAGACTAATGTTGACGTTATTGCTAATAATCTGGCTAATGTCAATTCTACAGGCTATAAGGCGGAGAGCGCAAGCTTCAAGTCTCTGCTTTATCAGGATCTTCAGGCTAAGACTACTACTGCTAACGGTGAGGAGAAGCCTGTAAGTGCCCAGGTGGGCCTGGGTTCAAGAATTTCAGCAGTTACATCTCATTATACCCAGGGGTCAGCTAATGCTACAGACAGTAATACTGACTTCATGATAAATGGTGACGGATTCTTTGCAGTGCAGAATCTTGACGGGGAGACAATGTATACAAGAAATGGTAATTTCTTCTTTGCAGTGGCTACAGAAGGTTCCATGTTAGCTACTGTGGACGGATATCCTGTTATTGATGTTGATGGTAATCCTATTGTTCTCTCTAATGAGTATAATGCTGCCAAGATTACAGTTAATCCCGATGGTAATCTGTGCTATCCGGATGAGTCTAACAACCCTCAGCCAATAGGCGTTCAGGTAGCTTTGTTTCAGTTTACTAACCCATCCGGACTTGAGAAGGTTGGTAATTCTTATCTGATGGAGTCTGAAGCATCAGGTGTTCCACTTAACGAGGCATATGATGATGTGGGAACAAGAAGTTCATTAAAGCAGGGGTATCTGGAGGCATCTAATGTCAATGTGGCAACAGAGATGGTTAACCTGATTACAGCCCAGAGAGCATATGAGTTATGTTCTAAGGCTATTACCACATCTGATACAATGATGGAACAGGCTAATAATCTGAAGAGATAGAATAAGTGAAAGCAAATTGACATGATGGCAAACTGATTGATGGCAGACTGATTGATGGCAGATTGGAGGGCTGAAATGATAGATAATCTTAATTCAATATATGCTAATAGTACATATACAAACCAGACTACTAACAGCATAAGCAGTAAGCTTAATTCAACAGATTTTTCCAAGGCTACAGATGATGAGCTGATGGAGGTCTGCAAGGATTTTGAGAGCTATTTCGTTGAGCAGATGCTTAAGTCAATGGCTAAGATGTCCAGCGTAGATGGAAGTAATTCGGATAATATATATGCATCACTTTTCGGAGTGACAGAGGATTCTGATTCTGGAATGAATACATTGTCAAGTTATTTTGGAGATGAGCTTATGTCCAGCATGGCTGACAAGGTGGTGGAAAACCAGAGTGGAAAGGGCTTGGGAATTGCCCAGACTCTCTATGAACAGATGAAGAGAAATTACAGTGTAAAGGAAGTATAATTATAATTTGGACTACGAAGCTGTAAAGTATGTAGAAGGATTTATTGAGAATATAATTTTTCGCAATGAGGATAACGGTTACACCGTATTTAACATAATATTTGATGGAGAGGATATTACCTGCGTTGGAAGCTTAAGCTATGTCAGCGCAGGTGAATATATTGCAGCAAAGGGAGTGTTTGTAAAGCATCCTGTGTATTATATGCAGTTCTCCATCCAGTCGTATGAATTCAAAGCGCCTGAGGATGCAGAGTCTGTCAAGCGCTATCTTAGTTCAGGTTCAATTAAGGGTATTGGTGAAAAGCTGGCAGACAGCATTGTAACCAGATTTGGAGATGATACCTTCCGGATAATGGAAGAGGAGCCTGAACGTCTGGCCGAAATCAAGGGAATCAGCCTGAAGAAAGCAGTTGATATATCTAACCAGCTTATTGAAAAGCGTGATATGCGCAGAGCCATGATTTATATGCAGGATTATGGTATCAGCATGAAGCTTGCTAATAAGATATTTATGCATTATGGACAGGATATATACACTGTAATCAAAGAAAATCCATATAAGCTGGCAGATGATATTGATGGTGTGGGATTTAAGATTGCCGACGATATTGCAAGAAAGGTTGGCATTAAGTCTGATTCGGAGTTCCGTATTAAAAGTGGCATATATTACTGTCTGTGTCAGGCGGTATCAATGGGGCATGTGTACATTCCTCTGGAAGAACTGGAAAACCAGGTGAAAAGCCTTCTTTTAATTGATATACAGGATTTTGACAAATATATAATGGATTTGTCTATAGATAAGAAGATTGTGGTCAGGGAAATTGAAGGCAGGCAGTGTGTATATGCAGCCATGTATTATTACATGGAGGCAAATGTGGCAAGAATGCTTGCAGACCTGGATATAAAATATTCCTGTGATGAAATAGAGATGAACAGAAGAATCAGCGCTATTGAAAATGAGCTGGACATAAGGCTGGATGATATCCAGAGAGAAGCTGTATCGGGAGCTGTTCTTAATGGTCTGATGGTTATTACCGGAGGCCCTGGAACAGGTAAAACCACAACTATAAATACAATTATCAGGTTTTTCCAGATGGAGGGGCTGGACATAAGGCTTGCGGCACCAACGGGAAGAGCTGCAAAGAGAATGAGCGAAACTACAGGCTTTGAGGCACAGACTATCCACAGGCTTCTTGAGATATGCGGTGGGCCGGGGGACAGTAGTAACGCAGCAATTCATTTTGACAGAAATGAAGAGAATCCACTGGAGACTGACGTAATTATTGTGGATGAGATGTCTATGGTGGATATTGCAATTATGAATTCTCTTCTTAAAGCGGTACCTGTGGGAACAAGGCTGATTCTTGTGGGGGATGTGGACCAGCTGCCAAGTGTGGGAGCCGGAAATGTTCTTAAGGATATTATCAACTCTGAATGTTTTCCTGTTGTTAAACTGGAGAAGATATTCAGACAGGCTGCAGAGAGTGAGATTATTACCAATGCCCATAAGATTAACAAAGGTGAACCTGTGGTACTTAACAAATACAGCAAGGATTTTCTCTTTGTGAGACGCAACACTCCTGAAGAGATTATTGGCGCAATGTGTACTCTTATTAAACAGAAGCTTCCAGACTATGTGGGAGCTGATGTCAATGAGATACAGATTATTACTCCTTCAAGAAAATCTGCGGTAGGTGTTGAACGGCTTAATCAGGTAATGCAGCAGTTTCTTAATCCTCCGGCTTCTGACAAACAGGAAAAGAAGGTGGGGGAAACTGTGTTCCGTGAAGGGGACAAGGTAATGCAGATTAAGAATAATTACCAGCTTGCCTGGGAAAAGAGAAACCGCTACGGCGTGGCTGTAGAGATGGGCTGCGGAGTATTTAACGGTGATTCCGGGGTAATATGGCAGATTAATTCATTTTCTGAATATCTGACAGTTAAATTTGATGATGGAAGAATGGTAAATTATGACTTTACCCAGCTGGAGGAGCTGGAACTGGCTTATGCTGTCACAGTGCACAAATCCCAGGGAAGCGAATATCCGGCAGTGATTATACCGATGTATCCAGGTCCAAGGCTTCTTATGAACAGGAACCTGTTGTATACGGCGGTGACCCGTGCCAGAGTATGTGTGTGTATGGTGGGACAGGAGGAAGTGTTTCATCAGATGGCTGCAAATGAGAGCGAGCAGAGAAGATACTCTTCCCTGTACTTAAGAATCCGGGAAGTGTGTGGGGAATAAGTGCCGGGTGATGTGAAGGTAGTGCATGAAGTTTAATTTGCTTCTATAAATATAAGGAGGTTTGCTTGGGGAGATTTTTACAGAGCCTGGTTAGCATATTGTATCCGCCGGTATGTCCCATGTGTGGCAGGGTTGTGCAGGGTACAGGAGGCAGGTCGGTGGCATGCAGGGATTGCAGGAGGAGTCTTATGTATGTTGGACCGAATCACTGTATGAAGTGTGGGAAGCCTTTGGACGAAGAAAATGGGGAGTTGTGCTTTGACTGTGAGAAAACCCGTCATGTATACGACCAGGGAGCAGCTGTGTTTCAATACAGCCAGGGAATAAAGCAGTCGATATACAGGTTTAAATACAATGGTTGCAGGGATTTTGCGGACTGGTATGGTGAAGAGATGTACCGGATATGCCAGGAACAGCTTAAATTATGGACTCCACAGGTGATTATTCCTGTGCCTCTTCATGTGTCAAAGGAAAGAATAAGAGGATATAACCAGGCAGAGCTTATTGCAGTGGAACTGGGAAAGAGGAGTGGAATAAGGGTGGACAGCAATATTCTTAAAAGAAGCAGGGCTACAACACCTATGAAGTCTCTGAATGACCAGCAGCGTTCAGAAAATGTCGAAAAAGCTTTTATAATTTGCCAAAATAGTATAAAATATAGGAAAGTAATTCTTGTTGATGATATATATACTACAGGTTCTACAATTGATGCCTGTGCCAGAGTTCTTAAGAAGGCAGGGGTGGATAAAGTATATTGCCTGAGCCTGTGTGTAGGAAAAGGAATATGATTATTCCCTGGCGTGGATGCGTCAGCGGAATGAAGATTATTATGTTACAGATAGGAGGAAATGACCATGGATGTTAGGAATTGCAGACAGTGTGGACGTTTATTTAACTATATAGGAGGTTCTTACAGAAATCTCTGTCCCAATTGTGTTGAAGGTATTGAGGAAAAGTTTGGAGATGTAAAGGAATATATTGAGGAAAACAAGACAGCTTCCATTGGTGCGATTTCTGAAGCTTGTGATGTAAGTGTTAAGCAGATTGAGCAGTGGATAAGAGAGGAACGACTTACATTTGCCGATGATTCACCAATTGGAATTGCCTGTGAGGCATGTGGTGCTACAATTAAGTCAGGAAAATACTGTGAAAATTGTAAGAATAGCCTGGCTTCACAGTTTGGAAATATGTATAAGAATAATAAGGAAAGCGCTCCAGCTACTAATAAGAATCCAAGGGATTCTGCCAGGATGAGATTTCTGGATAAATAGAATATTGAGCTACAGAGTGGATTTTATACTTATTTTATCTGGTTAAAGAGTTTGTACAAGATTATATATAAGATTTGTATAAGGTTTGTATAACATTTATATAAGTTTTTTAATTTTAGGTGTTAAGTTATCAGCTGGTTTAACCGATACATTTTACAAGAAGATTAAAGAATGGAGGCGGTTAACATGCGTATAGATGCGTATAATGCTATAAGTCAGCTTTACCAGACTAAAAGTGTATCTTCTGTTAAGAAAGCGTCAGGCACACAGTCATTTAGTGACAGACTTGAGTTCTCATCTACAGCAAAGAGCTATCAGACAGCAAGAACTGCTGTAGCTGAAGCACCAGATGTCCGTATGGATAAGATTGCTCAGATTAAGGCTCAGATGTCAGCTGGTACTTATAATATCAGTTCAGAGGCTGTGGCAGATAAGATTCTTGAGAATGCAGAGACATTAACATTTTAAGCGGGGTTTTGTAGATGGCGAGTTTAATTGACACATTGATTGATGTACTTGATAAAGAAAATACTCAGTATGAGCGTTTGTTGGACTTGTCTAATACTAAAACCGCCGCTATTGTTAATGGCGATGTGGATAAGCTGCAGGAGATTCTTGGGCAGGAACAGCAGAGTATTGACATTATTAACAGATTAGATGCTAAACGGGAAGAGAATGTTAAGGATATATGTAATGTCCTTAATCTGCCTGAAAAGGGCATAAGAATTGAAGATATCGTTCAGATGCTGTCAAAGCAGCCAAAGGAGCAGTCTGTTTTGGAAGAAGTCCATCTTAAGCTTAAGAGGACGCTTGATCAGCTGATGAGGGTTAATGATAATAATAAGGCATTGCTCCAGGAATCTATGGATATGATTGAATTTGAGATTAATCTGGCAAAGAATGCAATGGTGGCTCCCCAGACTGGGAATTACAGTAAGGGGGCTTATGAGCAGAGCAACTATGATTCCATAGGTGGGTTTGATGCCAAGCAGTGAGAAATCCAAGTGTTGCGGCGCGTATGTTACGCGCCTTTTTTCATGCCTTGCCATGGCTTGGGCTGATGCAGGACGACAGTTAGGCATTGCAGTGTAGCGACCTATGGTACAGTAATTCAGCGATTGCACGCACTATGGTGCTTGGGCTGCACACTTAAATAAAAAGGTCACGACGAAGAGAATCTAAGCGTTGCAGCATATATGAATTACACTTCGTCAGCGACTGCATGCACTATGGTGCTTGGGCTGCACACT
>CALZFR010000031.1 GCA_945648485.1 uncultured Eubacterium sp.
GTAAATTCTCAGAAGTAGGAATAAGCGTTACAGGAGGAGTAATGCATAATATAGGTCAGATTATTGCTGCCATAATAATAATGGATACATCAGCTATAATATTATATCTTCCTGTACTTATGATAAGTGGTGTTGTAACTGGTATAGTAATTGGAATTGTTGCGTCAATTATAGTTAAACGTGTTAACAGGGTTGTTAAATAGAGAAAGAAAAACAGTGTGGATTTCTGATTTAAGGAAATCCACACTGTTTTTCTTATAGATTGATATTTACATCAGCTTCTTGAGTTTTCGATTTCATCCACAGATTTTGAAACACAGTGAGTAATTGGCTTCCATTCAACCTTCTTAACTAATGCAACCAATGAGATAGGTATGTACGTAATCATGAAGAATGGGAATGTAAACAGCGATTTTATCTTCTTGGATGGAGAAGCAATAATCTTATTCCATTCAGTAATTAGTGTGATAGCCCCAATTGTAAACATTAAGACACAGAAGCTCACAAGTCCAAATGCTATAGATTCAAGCGCAGGTACCAGAATTCTGCTGAAAGTATAAGGGTCACTGGCACCCAGGAATAAAAATACAATATTAAGTACAATACAGCCAATTGACAGGAGTGTAGCAGGAGCAATAGTCATGAACATATCGTAGCATGATACGAACAGCTCACGGCGTTTAAATCCCATCTTAACCAGTTGTGTGCCATATTTAAACAAAACCTGGTAAAATCCCTTTGACCAGCGGAGACGCTGATTCCATGACTGTTTGAATGTCTCAGGCTGTTCATCATAAAACATTGCATCTGAGCAGTAACCTATACGAACCCCGTCAAGAATATTTACAACGGAGAATTCAATATCTTCAGTTAAAAGATTACATTTCCATCCGTCGTACTTGTCAATTATCTCGCTGCTTACAAGATATCCTGTACCAGATACGGCACAGCTGGTTTTCAGTATCATTCTAGGATTGTTAAGATACTTTGCCTCACGGCAGAACCATAATGAATATCCAGATGTAATCCAGTTTGTATCAAAATTCTTAGAATTCCGATAGCTTGTGATAACCTTATAACCCTGGTCAAAGGTTTTATTCATTGCACTAACATAATCCTTGCTTATGACATTATCAGCATCAAATATAAAGTAACCATCGTAAGCAGTGTAAGAACCATAGTATTCCTTAATCTTTGAAAATGCGTAATCAAGTGCGTAACCTTTTCCCACCTTAGTTCTGGAAAAACGCTCATAGACAATAGCACCGCTGTTTCTTGCGATGTCTGCGGTATTATCAGAACAATTATCAGCAACAACAAATATATCAATAAGCTCAGAAGGATAGTTCTGAGCCTTAATACTCTTTATAAGATTGGCAATAACAGCACTTTCATTTCTTGCCGCAACAATAAAAGCAAATCTATGAAGCTTTTTGGCTTCATACACCTGCTTTTTCTTACGTTTTTCATTAAAAAGTGCTACAATTACATATATTAGCTGATAAAAATATAATACCGTTAAAGCTGTGTAAAGGATTGTGTTGATAGCAGAAATTGCTTTCATTGTTATTCCTCTCAAATTCGGTTAAAACATAATTGTCCAAAAAACATAAAGACTAAATTAAAGTCTTTTATGATTATATCATTACTTTCTTAAGTGTCAATAGAAAATTAAAGTGTTTGACAAAAACAACAATTATAATATTATATATAATAACGAAGAAAAAATAAGAAGAATTAAGAAGGGTTAAGTATGTATAAGGAAGTTTCTAATCTGATTATTTATGGCGATATGGATAAAAATTCCATTTTGTCCTCTCTTGCAGATATTTTTTATAAATTTGAAAATGGAGGAAGCAGCAAGGCTGAACTTACAAAGGAAGTGTACACCCAGGTTAAGCGTATACTGTCTGTTGCTACCGATTATGGCTTTGATGAGAATCTGTGGCAGAATTATCTTACATTTGTACTTATTACAACGGAGAATCCGTTTAGCATAACCTGTGAAAAAACAGGTGCAAGTGATGGGAGCGTCAATACATTTGCACTTAATGATTTTCATAATTTTAGGGTGCTGTTCCATTATGATTTTTCAGAGATTGAGAGGGAACTTGGAATTGACTGCTTTACTATTCTTACACATTACAAGGCAATATGTAAAAAGGAACTTATGTATAACCATAATGTAAGTGAAAAAGTGCAGGCCTTAAGCAAACGTCTTGCATCTGCTGAAACAGACCAGGAGTTCTTTGATTTTGTAACTACCTTTTACAAAGATTACGGCGTTGGTATGTTTGGACTTAACAAAGCTTTCAGAATCAGCAGTGAAGCCGATGGACACGTAAGATTCAATGCAATAAACAATATGGACAAGGTTAAGCTTGATGATCTTGTTGGATATGAAATACAGAAAAAGAAGCTTGTTGATAACACTGAAGCCTTTGTTAACGGAAGAAAAGCAAATAACTGTCTGTTGTTTGGTGACAGCGGAACGGGCAAGTCTACAAGTATCAAGGCAATTGTCAATCAGTATTATGACCAGGGTCTTAGAATGATAGAGATATATAAGCATCAGTTTAAGGACCTTTCTGAGGTTATAGCAAGAATTAAGAACAGGAATTATAAGTTTATTATTTATATGGATGATTTGTCATTTGAGGAGTTCGAGATAGAATACAAGTTCCTAAAGGCTGTTATCGAGGGTGGTGTTGAAACTAAGCCGGATAATATTCTTATATATGCCACGTCAAACAGAAGACATCTCATTAAGGAGACCTGGAATGACAGGAATGATGTGGAGATGCAGAATGGAATGCATAAGTCTGATACAATGGAAGAAAAGCTTTCTCTTGTCAACAGATTTGGATGCCAGATATGTTATTCAAAGCCAACCCAGCAGGAATATTTTGATATTGTGGTTAATCTTGCCAGAAGAAGCGGCGTAACAATGTCTGAAGATGAGCTTAAGCGTGAGGCAAACAAGTGGGAGTTAAGTCATGGCGGCATATCTGGAAGAACAGCACAGCAATTTGTAAACTACTGTATGGGAATGCAGGAATAATATTGATTAAGATAGGAATAACAGGATGATTTCATATATAAAAGGTGAGTTGACGGAAATTTCAGAAGGGATTATTGTTGTAGAGAATAATGGCATAGGATTTAATATCAATGTTCCAGCTACAGTGATTTCTTCGCTGTCGTCAATAGGAGAAGAGGTTAAGGTATATACATATCTTCAGATTAGAGAGGATGCCCACAGCCTTTATGGATTTTTGACAAGGGATGACCTTAACATGTTTAAAATGCTTATCAATGTTAATGGTATTGGACCTAAAGGAGCACTGGCTATTCTTTCTACCATATCACCGGATGATTTAAGGTTTGCTATATGTTCAGGTGATGTAAAACTTATATCTAGTGCACCAGGAATAGGAAATAAGATTGCCCAGAAGATTATTCTTGAATTAAAGGATAAAATTAATCTTACTGATGTACTTGAAAGGTCGGAAGGCAGTAGCATTGAAAATGCATCCGGCAGTGAGCTTAATGCCAAGAATGAGGCTGTTGAGGCACTGGTAAGTCTGGGGTACAGCAATTCAGAGGCTGTAAGGGCTGTCAGACAGATAGACGATGCTGATAAAAAGGATTCAGAGACAATTCTTAAAGAGGCTTTGAAAAAGCTGGCTATTATATAATAATTATGAGGAAATCTGATGGAAAAACGAATTATATCTACCGAAGTTATAGAGGAAGATGTTAAAATTGAAAATAATTTAAGACCTCTTACCCTGGACGATTATGTTGGACAGGAAAAGATAAAAAGAAACCTGAAGGTATACATAGAAGCTGCCAAAGAAAGGCATGACGCTCTTGACCATGTGCTGTTTTATGGTCCTCCGGGACTGGGTAAAACCACGCTTGCCGGTATTATTGCCAATGAGATGGGAACACATATTAAGGTGACTTCAGGACCTGCAATCGAAAAGCCGGGTGAGATGGCTGCAATCCTTAACAATTTGTCTGAGGGTGATGTGCTTTTTGTTGATGAGATTCACAGGCTAAACCGTCAGGTAGAAGAAGTTCTGTATCCTGCTATGGAGGATTACCAGATTGATATAATGATTGGTAAAGGAGCAACTGCCAGGTCAATAAGGCTTGAGCTTCCTAAGTTTACCCTGGTTGGAGCAACTACGAGAGCTGGACTGCTATCAGCTCCTTTAAGGGACAGGTTTGGCGTTGTTAATCACCTTGAATATTATAATATCCAGGAACTTGAAACAATTATTGCCCGTTCTGCCCGGTGTCTTGGCGTGGAGATTGATGAACAGGGCACTCATGAAATGGCAAGAAGATCAAGAGGAACCCCAAGACTTGCCAACAGGCTGCTTAAGAGAGTCAGAGATTTTGCCCAGGTAAAATACAATGGAAAGATTACAGGAGAAGTTGCTAACTATGCATTGAATCTTCTTGATGTTGATAAGGATGGACTGGATAGAAATGACAGGCTTATCTTATCGACTATTATCAACAAATACAATGGAGGACCTGTGGGAATTGAGACACTGGCAGCCTCTATTGGTGAAGACTCAGGTACATTGGAAGATGTGTATGAACCATATCTTATACAGAATGGCTTCATAAACAGGACACCAAGAGGTCGGGTTGCAACAGACCTTGCTTATAAAAATCTTGGTATTGAACATCTATAGTTTCTTATGGTACAATAAAGTAAGTTTTTTGTGATACACAATTGGGAGGATGTCATGGCATCAAAGAATAATGCGGATGTAGTGATTGGCGGCAAGGTATTTAGGGTTTGCGGATACGAAAGTGAAGAATACTTACAGAAAGTTGCTAATTATATTAATGGTAAGATAGCTGAATATACAAAGGAAGACTCATTCAGGAGAATGTCTCCGGAGATGAGAGCTAACATATTATATCTAAATATTGCTGATGATTATTTTAAGGCTAAAAAGCTTGGTGATAGCTTGTCAGAAGAGATAGAAAGCAAAGATAAAGAGATATATGACCTCAAGCATGAGCTTATTGCTACACAGATTAAGGCGGATACTTCTGCTAAGGAGGTAGATGAGCTTAAGAAGGAGATTAACAAATATCAGAAGAGTATTGTTAAACTTGAGACAGAACTTAATGCTAAATAATCATTATTATATGTGAACCTGTGATTTGTAAGCAAATTGCAGGTTTATTATAATTGGAGGACAGATTGAAAAATATAGAAGTTTTGGCACCGGCAGGTTCTCTTGAGATATGTAAGGCAGTTATCAGAGCAGGAGCAGATGCTGTATATCTGGGTGGAGATATGTTTGGGGCAAGGGCATATGCAGGAAACCTTAACATGGAGGAAATGTTAGAAGCACTGGATTACGCTCATATAAGAGATGCAAAGATATATCTTACTGTTAATACACTCCTTAAAGAAGATGAGATTAATGAAAAACTCATTGATTATTTAAAACCATATTATGAAGCAGGACTTGATGCTGTAATAGTACAGGATTTAGGCGTGTTTAATGTGATAAGAAGTTTTTTCCCAGACCTCAACATTCATGCCAGTACACAGATGACAGTTACCGGTTCTAATGGAGCAAGAATTCTTAAAGACATGGGAGCTTCCAGAATTGTGACTGCAAGAGAACTGACTTCTTCCGAAATCAGGCAGATTCATGATAATGTAGATATTGAGATAGAAGCTTTTGTCCATGGTGCTCTGTGTTATTGTTATTCGGGACAGTGTCTTTTAAGCAGCATGAATGGCAACAGGAGTGGCAACAGGGGCAGATGTGCACAGAGCTGCCGTATGATGTATGATGTGTACAACAGGGATAGACAGGTCAATAAAACAGGGGAATGTTATCCATTAAGTCCTAAAGATATGTGCGCCCTGTATGTTCTGCCAGATGTTATTGATGCAGGTGTGTATTCATTGAAGATTGAAGGAAGAATGAAGAATGTCACATATGCTGCTGGCGTTACCAATATTTACAGAAAGTATGTTGATATGTATCTGGAAAAGGGAAGGTCTGGATATGAGGTAGACAGGCAGGATGTTGAGAACCTTATGGATATATATAACCGTGGTGGCTTTACTGATGGTTATTTTACCGGTAAAAAAGGAAGAGACATGATGTGGGTGGAAAGACCTAATCACATGGGAACAAAGGCACTTCAGGTTATAAGTAATGTTAATGGTAAAGTGACATTTAAGGCATTAAGAGATATATATCCACAGGATGTATTTGAGATTGACAGTGATAATTCATTTTCAAGTGGTGGAAGATACAGAAGTGGTGATACATTCATTGTTAATCTTCCAAGAAAATATCCACTTTCTAAGGACAGAGTATTATTCAGGACAAGAAATAACAATATTACCAGATATGTTGCACAAGAATTTGCTGATAATAACAAAAACGGCTGTAAACCTGTTGATATGAAATTATGTGTTTCACCAGGGGAACCTTTGGAACTTAATGTTAGAGCATTAGGGATGTCAGCTGTAGTTACCGGTCCGGTGGTGGATGTGGCTGAAAATGCAGCTGCAAAAGAAGATGATGTAAGAGAAAGATTGAAAAAACTGGGAAACACAGATTTTGTTCCTGGGGAAATTGAAGCAGTCATTAACGGAAAGTGTTTTTTACCTGTAGCATGGATTAATGACATAAGAAGACAGGGAATTGACAGGGTTAAAGCAATGATACTTGACAGCAGCAGAAGAACCTTTAAACAATCAGAAGATATATCTGTCAAGTCGGAAGGAGCTGGAAAACTCCCAGATTTAAATAAAAACCATGATATAAAAGAATCAGTTCTGGTGTCATGTGAAAGCCAGCTTGTGGAAATTTCAGATATATATCAGGGAACAAGAAAGATTTCAGATATATATGTAGAAAGAGAAGTGCTTACAGATAAAGGACTGGACTTAATTAATAAATTGAAAGAATCGGGAGTAAATGTACTGCTGGCTCTGCCTCATATCATTACACAGAATGACATTATGAAATGCAGTTTACTTATTAACAAGGCAGTCCAGGTGGGGATTACTTCATTTCTTGTAAGAAATCTTGAGCAAATAGGTCTCTTGGGAAGCATTATGCCTGGGGCAGGGATTGTTACAGATGCCAATCTTTACTGTTGGAATTCAAAAGCTTTCCAGATGCTTAGAACAATTATTGAAAAATGTGGCTTGAAACTCATAAGGGTAACATATCCATATGAGCTTACAGTTAATGAAATTAATAAGATATATACTGATTGTGATATGGAATTTGTAAGGAGTACATATATTCCTGTAATGGTTTCAAAACAGTGTGTCAGAAAAACATATGGCTTGTGTGATGGTGCCGGCAGTGTTACAGTGATTAAAGACAGGAACAGAGGCAGAAGCTATAACGTGTTAAGCAAATGTGATTACTGTTACAGTCTTATGCTAAACTCACAAAAGCTGGATGTTCCATATGATAGCAGTATTATTGGGGATATTTCACCTGATTACTTACGGACAGAGTTTAATTTCTCAAAAGAGTCGGTTCAAAATATTGACAGAAAGTCTGATTCAAGCGGTAAAGAATACATGGCTCATCTTGTCACAGGGGTAGAATAATGCGTATAGTTTTACTTGAATTATCGAAATACGGATTTGCTTTTCTTATTATGTTTTATACAGCAGTTTCTTATTATGGTGCTGCATGTAAGAATGAATCAAGGAAAAGAGTTACATATGTATTACAGAATGTCTTTATGTTCTCAATACATATTCTGGGGTATTTCATATTGTATATTAATAACAGTGAGGATATTAATTATCTGATATTGTATTTTGCACAGTTGATTTATCTGTTTATGGTAGTCACTGTTTTTGATATTCTGTATCCTAAGGCATCAAGGCTTTTGATAAATAATATGTGTATGCTTATGTCAATAGGCTTTATTATGAATGCCAGGCTTGATTACAATAAATGCATGAAACAGTTTATTATTGCCTGTGCATCAACAATTATATGTTTCTTTATTCCATGGCTTATTAAGAAGGTAAAAAGTTTCAGGAATATGGGCTGGGTATATTGTGCAGTTGGTCTGGTTCTGTTAATCGGAGTGCTTTTTTCTAGCCGTGTATATGGTGCTAATCTTGTTCTTAGTGTTGGACCGGTTTCTGTACAGCCAGGTGAATTTGTAAAAATACTGTTTGTTATGTTTGTAGCATCAATGTTTAACAAATCAGTTAATTTCAAACAGGTTGCAATAACTACTGCCATGTCTGCAATTCATGTAATAGTACTTGTATTGTCTAAAGATTTGGGAGCTGCACTTATATTCTTTATTGTATATGTATGTATGCTGTATGTGGCCACCAGGCGGCTTGATTATATGATTGCGGGGCTGGGAGCTGGAGCTGTGGCTTCTGTTGCAGCTTACAATGTTTTTGGACATATCAGGCAGAGAGTTGCTATATGGAAGAATCCATGGGCTACAATCGATTCAAGTGGTTATCAGATATGTCAGTCCATGTTTTCCATAGGGATGGGATCCTGGTTTGGCTTTGGATTGTGTCAGGGTATGCCGAAAAAAATACCTGTTGTTGAAAAGGATTTTATATTCTCTGCAATAGTTGAAGAGTTTGGCGTTATATTTGCGGTATGCCTTATTATGATATGTCTCAATAATCTGATTTTAATGATGAACATTGCTTCAAGATGCAAAACTGTCTTTTACAGGCTTGTTGCAGTTGGTTTGGGAGTGACATATGGATTTCAGGTTTTCCTTACCGTAGGAGGAGCGATGAAAATGATACCTATGACAGGTGTCACACTGCCTTTTGTAAGTTACGGCGGAAGCTCTATGTTAAGCTCACTGGTTATATTTGCTATAATCAACGGAATGTATAATATGAGACAGGACGAGGTTGGCGTTAATGAAAAAACAGGAAAAGCAAAAAAAGAAAAGGGAAAGTGATATTCTGTGGAATAAAAAGAAGGGCTTAAGAAATTACGAAACTAATGTTATTTCATTTTTATTTATGGCACTTTTTCTTGCCATGGCCTTTTATCTTGTTTATTTTACAGTTTATAAATCTGATTCTGTGGTTAATAATTCCTACAATAAAAGAATTGACATTTTATCAGGTAAAGTGGTAAGAGGATGTATTCTTACTTCTGATGGTATAGTTCTTGCGGAAACTAAAACAGACGAATCAGGAGAGGAGTATAGATATTATCCATTAGGAAACATGTATTGCCATGTTGTGGGACTGAATCTTTCAAAAAGCGGAGTTGAAGGTCAGGAAAATTATGAATTATTATCTACTAACGGGAATATAATAGAAGAGTTGACTAATGAATTAAAGGGAAAGAAATCTGCAGGTAATGATGTGGTTCTGACGATTGATTCAAAACTACAGAAAGCAGCGTATGATGCCCTTGGAAATAACAAAGGTGCTGTTGTAGCCATGGAGCCTTCAACAGGTAAGATACTGGCTATGGTTTCCAAACCAGATTATGATCCTAATTATGCAGATGAATATTATAATTCATGGCTTGAATATGAAAGTAGTGATTCTGTACTGTTAAACAGAGCAGTTAATGGACTTTATGCACCTGGTTCAACATTTAAAGTTATGACTGCACTGGAATATATAAGAGATTATGAGGGTTATGAGGACTTTGTGTATGATTGTTCTGGCAGCGCATATGTAAGTGGAGGAACAACAATTCCGTGTTCTGATGAAAAAGTACATGGAGAGGAAGATTTGTCTGATGCTTTTGCCAATTCATGCAATTCGTTTTTTTCTACCATTGGCTTTGAATTGAAGCTTGGTAAATTCAGACAGCTTTGTGAGACATTTTATTTCAACAGGAATCTGAATATTGGTATGGATGCATCGGTAAGCAGTTTTCAGCTTGATGAGAACTCAGGCATCAGTGAAATTCAGGAAACATGCATAGGACAAGGAAAAACCATGATTAGTCCTATACATAATCTGATGATTATCTCATCAATTGCCAATGGTGGTGTTATGATGAACCCGTATGTTGTTATGCAGGTGCAGACTGCATCAGGAAAAGTGCTCAGTGTTAATATGCCTACACAGAAAGCACAGGTGTGTTCAGAAGAGGAGGCAGAATATATTGGCTCTCTTTGCAGAAAAGTTGTCACTGATGGTACAGGTGGGGCTTTTCGGTGGACAGGCTATGAAGCAGCTGGAAAGACAGGAACAGCCCAGTATGACAGCAGTGGACTTGCACATTCCTGGTTTATTGGGTACGCTCCATACGATAACCCAGAAATTGCCATTAGTGTTGTTCTTGAAGGCGGATACTCAGGACAGTCGGCACAGTATGTTGCCAAAGCTGTGTTAGATGCCTATTTTAACTGATACTGAGGGGAATTAGTTGTTGCCAACGTTTGACTGTTTGGTGTATAATTATTTCAAAGAGGTCACACCTGATATGCAGGAGGAATTGCGATGATAGAGGCAACAAGCTGTGGTGGTGTGGTAATTTATCGGGGCAAGATTCTTGTATTGTACAAGCGGTATAAGAATAAATATGAAGGATGGGTTCTTCCTAAAGGAACGGTAGAGATGGGGGAGACTCATGAAGAGACAGCCATTAGAGAAGTTAAGGAAGAAAGTGGAGCAGATGCTGTTATCAGAAGATATCTGGGTGCTACTCATTATAATTTCTCAACATCACGGGAGATGGTTAATAAGGAAGTATTGTGGTATCTGATGTCCTCCGAGAGTTATTATAGCAAGCCACAGAGAGAAGAATATTTTGAAGATTCAGGTTACTATAAGTATAACGAGGCTTTTCATCTGTTAAGATTTCCTAACGAGAAACAGATACTTGAAAAGGCTTATGCTGAGTATGAACTAATGCGAAGAAACGGAGAATGGTGATTAATGGTTGATGGAATTACTTCATTAGATGGTAGTGTATATCTTGTTGAAAGCAATACATCAGGTGATTCATCATCTGTAAATGCGGCATCCTTTGATGAGGTTTACTCTGCTGTAGCCTCAGATGAGGATTTGGATTACATATTTCAGGATGTAGCCAGGGAGTATGGACTTAATGTTTCCTTTCTCAAAGCGGTAGCTCAGGCAGAGTCGGGACTTGATAAGAACGCTGTATCAAGTGGAGGTGCTCTTGGGATTATGCAGCTTATGCCTGCTACATGTGAAAGCTATGGTGTTTCGGATCCTTTTGATGCAAGACAGAATATAACAGGAGGGGCGAAGGTACTTAAGTGGCTTATGGAGGAGTATAATGGGAATGCCACTCTTGCTCTTGCTGCATATAATGCTGGTTACGGTAATGTGAACAGATATGGCGGCGTACCACCATTTAATGAGACCTGGAATTTTATTAATAAGATTAATAGTTTACTGGGTGGAGCTCTTGATGGTGATTCTTCAACTATTGAAGGAGCATCGGCAACATTCTTTGGAGAAGTTGAAGCAGAGCAGAATCTGGATGAGACGGTTAAGGAAGAACAGTCTGTTGTTTATGCAGATGAAGAATCAAATCAGGTAGTTCTGCTTGATGGCAACCAGTATCAGAAGGAGATTATTGACGGAAACCAGTATCTTGTCAAGGAACAGGATAGTGTTGTTAATGAGTTAAACAGTGAGCAGCA
This sequence comes from uncultured Eubacterium sp., assembly GCA_945648485.1. Taxonomy (GTDB): domain Bacteria; phylum Bacillota; class Clostridia; order Lachnospirales; family Lachnospiraceae; genus Lachnospira. The sequence goes on from CALZFR010000031.1 coordinate 11,665, forward strand.
AAGCGGTGACGACGAATTAATGACAGAAGAGGAGTATAATTATTTTAAGAATGCATTCATGCAGGCACTTAACAGCATGTCTTCTGACGTAATAAAGCAAGATGATAATTCATATTCGGAACCTGTGCTGGCAAAGAATCTGTATGACGTGTATTCTGGTAGTTATAATAGATTTATTTAACATATAATATTAAGAGATTGAGGTAGTGTTATGAAAGAAAGAATTAAAGTGTATCTGTATAATAAGACAATTAAAGAGATTGATATGTCAGATTTTTCTTATCTTTCTGAAGATATCTTTTCAGAGAGAGGAGATATTATCAAAGTTATTCTTCCGGAAGGCGTGGAGGTAATTGGAGATAATGCCTTTGAGAATTGTGCTAATCTTGAAGAGGTTATCTGCCCTAAGAGCCTTAAGAAAATTGGTGCTGAAGCATTTGCGGATTGTATCAAGCTGCATAAGGTTGAATTTGGCCCGGATGTTCTGGTTGATGCAAGTGCTTTTAAGGGGTGCTATAATATATAGCATGGTTAATAGTATTATTTCCAGTGTTTATAAGGGGATGGCCGTATGTCCATCCCCTTTATTTTTCTTGACAAATGTGAGCGGTTAATATACGATTTTATTCAGAAAAGTTTGAGACTTATACTTACTTACACCATGAGAAAGGAAGTAAAAATATGGCAGAGAAGAAGACATTTGTAACATTAGAGCAGTTACAGGAAATTGATAAGAAGTATACTACACCTTATCATCTTTATGATGAGAAGGGTATAAGAGAGAATGCAAAGAGGCTGTATGAGGCATTTTCATGGAATAAAGGGTTTAAAGAATTTTTTGCTGTTAAGGCAACTCCTAATCCTTATATTCTTGATATTCTCCATGAAATGGGATGTGGAACAGATTGTTCATCAATGACAGAGCTTATGATGAGCAAGGCATGTGATTTTAAGGCAGGAGAGATTATGTTCTCTTCTAATGATACACCGGCGGAGGAGTTTAAGTATGCCAACGAAATCAATGCAATTATTAATCTTGATGATATTACACATATAGAGTGTCTTGAGAATGCTCTTGACGGCAAATTACCTGATACAATCTGCTGCAGATATAATCCAGGCGGAGTATTTAAACTTGGCACATCAATTATGGACAATCCTGGGGATGCTAAGTATGGAATGACTCATGAGCAGATACTTGAGGCATACAGAATCCTTAAATCTAAAGGAGTAAAGCATTTTGGAATTCATTCTTTCCTTGCGAGCAATACTGTTTCTAATGAATATTATCCTACACTTGCCAAGATTCTTTTTGAACTTGCTGTTGAAGTTAAGGAAAAGGTGGGAATTGATATTGAATTTATTAATCTTTCAGGTGGTGTAGGAATTGATTACAGACCAGATCAGCCAAAGAATGATATTGCTGTGATAGGAGAGGGCGTTCGAAAGGCTTATGAAGAAATACTATCTCCTGCAGGTCTTGGTAATATTGCAATATATACAGAGCTGGGAAGATATATGCTGGCACCATATGGATGTCTTGTTACCAAGGCTATTCATGAAAAACATACTCACAAGGAGTATATTGGTGTGGATGCATGTGCAGCAAATCTTATGAGACCAGCTATTTATGGAGCATATCACCATATTACTGTGGCAGGAAAGGAGAATTCTGCTTGTGACCATGTATATGATGTGGTAGGTTCTCTTTGCGAGAATTGTGATAAATTTGCAATAGACAGAGAACTTCCTGAGATAAATAAGGGCGATTATCTTATTATTCATGACACAGGAGCCCACGGATTCTCAATGGGTTATAACTATAATGGTCGTCTTCGTTCTGCGGAACTTCTGCTTAAAGAGGATGGAAGTGTCCAGATGATAAGAAGAGCAGAGACACCAAAGGATTATTTTGCTACATTTGATTACACAGATTTTTATAAAAAGTTAGATTTATAGTATTGATTGTAATATATTACATTTAAAGGGTTAGTTGATATGAAGGATTTAAGCAGCGTTGCCTCTGATTTATCCAGAGGCAAGGATTTTAACAATAATCTTGATAAGTACATCAGAGGAATGTCTTCAATGTACAATGGTCTTGCATATATTAAACTGTCTATGAATTATTATACAGTTTATGATACTCTAGCAACTCAAATCGATGATATTTATGAATTAGATTATGATATGACTGATATATTGGAAAGAAAGAAATATGAAAAATACATGTCTCAAAAAGAGGACTTATTA
>CALZFR010000032.1 GCA_945648485.1 uncultured Eubacterium sp.
AAAACAGGGATAATTGACAAAAAACTACAAAATATTGTAAAAAAACCCTTTTTTCGATACTATTTTTCCACAAAAATTATCCACAAAATATTTTATTATTTTTATTTTTTCCTCAATATAATTTTTCCTTTTCTTGATAAATTTCACTTTTTGTTATATTATATAGGGGAGTATCTTTACATTTTTTAAAAGAACAAGAAGGAATTATATATATTATGGAAGAATTAAAACAAAAGTGGGATATTATTCTCGAAACATTAAAAGATCATTTTGAGATTCAGGATATCTCATTTAAGACATGGATTAAACCTATTCAGATTTATTCTGTTGTTGGCAATAAGATAACTCTTCTTATATCTGGAGATGAGATGGGATTTACATATGTAGAGAAAAAATATCTTACTCCCCTTAAAGTTACTATATGTGAAGTTATGAATAGAGAGTATGAAGTAGTTCTTGTCTCTTCTAATGATATTAAGAACAATGAAAAAACTGAAGCCACTAAGAAAGTTGCATTTTCTGCTGAAAACAGCAGCAGTCTTCATAATCTTAATCCTAACTATACATTTGATACATTTGTAGTAGGTAATAATAACAATATTGCCCATGCTGCTTCATTAGCGGTAGCTGAAACACCAGGAGAGGTCTACAATCCACTCTTTATATATGGTGGTGTTGGATTAGGTAAAACTCATTTGATGCAGGCTATTGCTCATTTCATTATTAATAATAACCCATCATTAAAGGTATTATATGTTACTTCTGAGACATTTACCAATGAGCTTATTGAATCGGTTAAGAACCAGAAGAACTCTGAATTCAGGGAGAAGTACCGTAATATTGATGTTCTTCTTATTGATGATATACAATTCATAATAGGAAAGGAAACAACCCAGGAAGAATTCTTCCATACCTTTAATGCACTGTATCAGGACCGTAAACAGATTGTTATATCTTCCGACAGGCCTCCTAAGGAAATGGAAACACTTAATGAAAGATTAAGGACAAGATTCGAGATGGGTCTTCCTGTTGATATCCAGATTCCTACCTATGAAACTAAGATGGCTATTATTAATAAGAAGGTAGAGCTGGCAGGATATGATATTCCATATGAAGTTAAAGACTATATTGCCAAGAATATCAAATCAAGTATCCGTGAGCTTGAAGGAGCCCTTACCAAGATTTCTGCTTTTGCAAAGCTTTCTACATCACCTATTACAGTAGAATTTGCAGAAGAGACCCTTAAAGACCTTATATCACCTGATGCTGTAAGAGAACTTACACCAGAAGTCATTATTGATATTGTGGCAGAGCATTTTAACATTAAGCCTGACGATATTATATCCCAGAAGCGTAATGCTGAAATAGTTTACCCACGACAGATAGCCATGTATATCTGCCGTCAGATGCTTCCTATAACTGTACAGGCTTTAGGAAAGGCATTTGGCAACAGGGATCACACCACAATTCTCCATGGAAGTGAGAAGATTGCCAAGCTTGTTACAACTGATGCATCAGTAAAATCTACTGTGGATGTACTTATTAAGAAGATTAATCCTTCATAAGTTATCAACATCTATCCACAAAAAAATATGAGTTTATACACAAAGTTATTAATAAATCTGATAATTTTAGTTATTTTTTATCAATTAATGTGACTATCTTTGTGAATATAGTGTTTAAATATTGTTAATTACGGTTGATAATCATTAACTTGAATCTTTCATTTTTGCAAGTGAAAAGTTATCCCATATCAATCAACAGTCTATACAGCCACTTTAAACAGATTTATTAAATACCTGTTATCCAGTAAATACAAGGCTTGTATGGATTATTAACTTATTAACAGTTACTACTACTACTTCTACGAAATATTATTTATATATATATAAATTTTTATGATGAATAAAATTTGAAAGGAGTTATACACATCATGAAATTAGTATTTACAAAAAGCAATTTATCTAAGGCAGTTGGTATTGTTATGAAGGCAGTTCCAACAAGGACAACAATGACAATTCTTGAATGTATCCTTATTGATGCCACAACTAACAAGATTAAGTTTACCTCTAATGATATGGAACTTGGAATTGAGACAATCGTAGAGGGTGAGATTGTAGAAAAGGGTAAGATTGCTATTGATGCAAAGCTTTTTTCAGAGATTGTAAGAAAACTTCCAGATAATGATATTACTATTGAAACAGATAGTAATTATACAGCTGTGATTACATGTGAAAAGAGTAAGTTTAATATATCAGGTAAATCTGGAGAAGATTTCTCATACCTTCCTGCTATTATTAAAGAGAAAAGCATTACTATATCACAGTTTACCCTTAAGGAGACAATTAACCAGACGCTTTTCTCAACAGCTCCTAATGACAATAACAAGATGATGACAGGAGAGCTTTTTGAAGTTAAGGATGGTGTATTCAAGGTTGTAGGTCTTGATGGCCACAGAATAGCAATTAGAAATATAAAGATAGATAATGCTGATGAATCTGTTAAAGTTGTTGTTCCTGGAAAAACTTTAAGTGAAATCAGTAAGATTTTATCTTCAGAAGCTGAAAATATGGTTAACATATATTTCACTAATAACCACATTTTATTTGAATTTGACCAGACAATAGTTGTATCAAGACTTATTGAAGGTGAATATTTCAAGATTAACCAGATGTTATCTAATGATTATGAAACTAAGATTACTGTCAATAAGAAGGAATTTCTTGATTCTATAGACAGAGCTAATCTTCTTATCAAAGAAGGAGATAAGAGGCCTATTATAATCAATATTACTGATGGTTCTATGGAGATTAAGGTAACATCTGCTATTGGTTCATCTAATGAAGATATAGATATTAACAAAGAGGGTAAGGATATTATGATTGGATTTAATCCTAAGTTCCTTATGGATGCATTAAGAGTAATTGATGATGAAACTGTTGATATATATCTTGTTAATCCTAAGGCTCCATGCTTTATAAGAGACAGTCAGGAAAACTATATCTATCTTATATTACCTGTTAATTTCTCTGCTTAGTTTAAGCAGGATTGTGCAGATATATTTATGATGTTACATATTACATCAATTTATCTAGAAATGAGGATTGTTATGCAGGAATTAAAGATAAGAGAGGAAGATGAATTCATTAAACTTGGACAGGCTATTAAGGCTGCAGGTCTTGTTGAATCGGGAGTTGAAGCCAAGCTTGTAATACAGGATGGCCAGGTTCTGGTTAATGGCCAGGTTGAAACCCAGAGAGGCAAGAAACTTACAGGCGGTGAAAAAGTCTCTTATAAAGGACAGGAAATTCTAATAATCAGGTAGTTATGCAGGTGTTGAAGTGGTAATTAAATCCGTAGATTTATGCAATTATAGAAATTATGATTATCTTAATATGAACTTTGACGATCACGTCAATATAATTTACGGGGATAATGCCCAGGGTAAGACTAATATCTTAGAAGCTTTGTATGTGTGTGCTACATCAAGATCTCACAGATCAAGCAAGGATAAGGATATAATAGAGTTTGACAGAGATGAAGCTCATATTAAGGTGGCTGTGGTTAAGAATGGCTCTAATTACAGAATTGATATGCATCTTAAGAAAAACAAGCATAAGGGAATTGCAGTGAATGGAATTCCTATTCAAAGGGCCGTTGAATTATTTGGAATAATCAATATTATATTCTTTTCACCTGAGGATCTGGATATTATCAAGGATGGACCTTCAGAGAGAAGAAGGTTTATGGATATGGAGCTTAGCCAGCTTGATAAGATATATTTAAGCAATCTTGTTAATTATAATAAGGTTATAGTCCAGAGAAATAAGCTTCTTAAAGACCTTAATTACAACAGTAGCAGGGAAGGTCTTTATAATCTTGATGTATGGGATATGCAGCTTAATAATTTTGGAAGCAGTATTATAGAGAGAAGAAAAATATTTATTAAGCAGATTAATGAAATAATTAAGGATATCCATGGTAAACTTACCGGAAATGTGGAAATACTTGAGATAATCTATGATCCTTGTGTAGAAAGCAGTGAACTTGAAAGTAAAGTTAAGGAATCAAGGAACAGAGATATTAATATGAAATGCACTAACGTGGGACCTCATAAGGACGATCTTATATTTCTAGTCAATGGAAAGGATGTAAGAAAATATGGTTCCCAGGGTCAGCAAAGAACAGTTGCATTATCACTTAAACTTGCAGAAATCCAGCTTGTTAAGCAGATAATCCATGATACACCAGTTCTTTTGCTGGATGATGTTTTATCAGAACTAGACAGTAACAGACAGAATTTTCTTCTGGACAGCATAGGCGATATACAGACTATTGTCACATGCACGGGACTGGAAGAATTCATTAATAACAGAGTATCTGTAAATAAGGTATTCAAGGTTGTTAATGGCACAGTAACAAGTGAGAATTAATTAAACAGGAGGAATAGAAGTGGAACAGCAGTATGGCGGAGACCAGATACAGATTCTGGAAGGACTGGAAGCAGTCAGAAAAAGACCAGGTATGTACATAGGTACAACATCATCAAGAGGACTTCATCATCTTGTATATGAGATTGTTGATAACGCTGTTGATGAAGCTTTAGCAGGTTTTTGTAATGAAATTACAGTTACAATTAATCCTGATAATTCAATTACAGTAACTGACAATGGACGAGGTGTTCCTGTAGATATCAATCACAAGACTGGAAGGCCTGCTGTTGAGGTTGTTTACACAGTTCTTCATGCCGGAGGAAAGTTCGGTGGCGGAGGATACAAGGTTTCAGGTGGACTTCATGGTGTAGGTGCATCAGTTGTTAATGCTTTGTCTGAATGGCTTGAAGTAAATGTTAAGAGAGACGGTCATATATATAATCAGAGATATGAGAGAGGTAAAATCTGTTATGATCTCAAGATTGTAGGTGACTGTGATGTTAATGATACTGGAACCACAGTAACATTTCTTCCTGATAAGGAAATATTCCAGGAAACCCAGGTGTATGAATTTGATGTGTTGAAACACAGATTAAGGGAAATGGCATTCCTTACCAAAGGAATTAAGATTATCCTTAAGGATACAAGAGAAGGTATTGAACAGGAGAGAGTCTTCCACTATGAAGGAGGACTTAAGGAATTTGTTGAATATCTTAACAAGAGTAAAACTCCTCTCTATGATGAGATTATATATTGTGAGGGAGTTAAGGATAATGTTCAGGTAGAAGTAGCGTTCCAGCATAATGATGGATTTAATGAAACAGTTGATGCATTTGTTAATAATATCAAGACTCCTGAAGGTGGTACACATCTTACAGGTTTCAGAAATGCTCTAACAAAGACATTTAATGATTATGCCAAGAAAAATAAGATTATTAAGGATTCAGATCCAGCATTATCAGGTGATGATATAAGAGAGGGTCTTACAGCAATTGTCAGTGTTAAGATTGAAGACCCACAGTTTGAAGGACAGACTAAGCAGAAGCTTGGTAATACAGTGGCAAGAGGAGCAGTTGACAGTATTGTCAGTGAACAGCTTGAAATATTCCTTGAACAGAATCCTGTAGTTGCGAAGTCAATATGTGAGAAATCAATTCTTGCCCAGAGAGCAAGAGAAGCTGCCAGAAAGGCAAGGGATCTTACAAGAAGAAAGACAGCTCTTGAAAGTACATCTTTACCTGGAAAGCTGGCAGATTGTTCTGATAAGAACCCTGATAACTGCGAAATCTATATAGTTGAGGGAGATTCTGCGGGTGGTTCAGCAAAGACTGCACGAAGCCGTGCAACACAGGCAATTCTGCCTCTTCGTGGTAAAATTCTTAATGTTGAGAAGGCGAGACTGGACAGGATTCTTGGAAATGAAGAGATTAAGGCTATGATTACAGCCTTTGGTACCGGTATCCATGAAGATTTTGATATTACCAAATTAAGATATAACAAGATTATTATCATGACAGATGCCGATGTGGATGGTGCACATATTGCTACACTTCTTCTTACATTTTTCTACAGATTCATGCCGGAGCTTATTAAGCAGGGACATGTATATCTGGCTACTCCTCCTCTCTACAAGATAGAGAAGAATAAGAATGTATGGTACGCATACAGTGATGAAGAACTTAATAATATCATGCAGCAGATTGGAAGAGACCAGAATAATAAAGTCCAGCGTTACAAAGGACTTGGAGAGATGGACGCAGAACAGCTGTGGGAGACAACTATGGATCCTGAGAAGAGAATATTAAAGAGAGTTAACATGGATGATGATGACCTTACTGATATTGATGTTACTTTCTCAACTCTTATGGGTGACAAGGTTGAACCTAGACGTGAGTTTATAGAAGCTAATGCAAAATATGTTAAGAATCTTGATATATAAATACGGCTACATGCTGATGAAAGGCGGTAAATAAATGGATGAACATATCTTTGACCAGATTCATGAAGTAGATATGCAAAAAACCATGGAAAGTTACTATATTGACTATGCCATGAGTGTTATTGCATCAAGAGCACTTCCTGATGTTAGAGATGGTCTGAAGCCGGTTCAGAGAAGAATTCTGTATTCAATGATAGAGCTGAGCAACACACCGGATAAGCCACATAGAAAATGTGCCCGTATTGTGGGTGATACAATGGGTAAATATCATCCTCACGGAGACTCTTCAATCTATGAGGCTCTTGTTAAGCTGGCTCAGGATTTCAATACAAGATATCCTCTTGTTGACGGTCATGGTAATTTTGGCTCTATTGATGGAGATGGAGCAGCGGCCATGCGATATACAGAGGCCAGATTAAGTAAGATTTCCCTTGAAATGACAGCTGACCTTAACAAGGATACAGTAGATTTCGTACCTAACTTTGATGAGACTGAGAAGGAGCCTACAGTACTTCCTTCAAGATATCCTAATCTTCTTGTTAATGGTACATCTGGTATTGCTGTTGGTATGGCAACTAATATTCCACCTCATAATTTAAGAGAGGTAATTGATGCAGTTGTAAAGATTATTGATAACAGAATTAATGAGGACAGGGAAACATCTATAGATGAAATCCTTGATATTGTTAAAGGTCCTGATTTTCCAACAGGTGGTACAATTATTGGAAAGCTGGCTATTGAGGAAGCTTACAGGACAGGAAGAGCCAAGATAAGAGTAAGAGCTGTTTCTAATATTGAACCTATGCAGAATGGTAAGAACAGAATTGTTGTTACTGAGCTTCCATATATGGTTAATAAAGCAAAGCTTATTGAGAAAATCGCTGAACTGGCAAGAGATAAGAGAATTGACGGAATTACAGATTTAAGAGATGAGTCTGACAGACAGGGTATGAGAATCTGTATTGAATTAAGAAGGGACGTTAATCCTAATATTGTTCTTAACCAGTTGTACAAGCATACACAGCTTCAGGATACATTTGGCGTAATAATGCTTGCTCTTGTGGACAACCAGCCAAAGGTTCTAAACCTTATTGAGATGCTTCAGTACTACCTTCTTCATCAGGAAGAGGTTGTTACAAGAAGAACTAAATATGACCTTAACAAGGCAGAGGAAAGAGCCCACATATTAGAGGGATTGATGATTGCCCTTGATAATATTGACAGGGTAATCAGTATAATAAGGAATTCTGCCAATGTTAGTATTGCAAAGGAAGGTTTAATCAAGGAATTCCAGTTATCAGAAGCACAGGCAAGCGCTATTGTTGAGATGCGTCTGAGAGCTCTTACCGGTCTGGAAAGAGAGAAGCTGGAGAATGAATTGAATGAACTTCTTGCCAAGATTGCTGAATATAAGGCTATTCTTGGTGATAAGAAGCTTCTTCTTGGAGTTATCAAGAAGGAAATATCTGTTATTGCAGACAAGTATGGTGATGACAGAAGAACTGCTATCGGTTATGACGAATATGATTTATCTACAGAGGATCTTATTCCTGATGAGCCATGTGTTATCGCAAGAACTAATATTGGTTACATCAAGAGAATGACTCCTGACAATTTTAAGAGCCAGAACCGTGGTGGTAAGGGTATTAAGGGAATGCAGACTATAGAAGATGATTATATTGAGGATTTATTTATGACTACCTCACATCATGTTCTAACATTCTTTACTAATACAGGAAGAGCATACAAGCTTAAAGCTTATGAAATTCCAGAAGCTGGAAGAACTTCAAGGGGAACAGCAATAATTAATCTCCTTCAGCTCCAGCCAGGTGAGCATATTACAGCTATTATTCCTATTGATGTAAGAAAGCTACAGGATAAGGACAACCTGTTTATGGCTACCAGGAAGGGAATTGTGAAGAAAACTCCTGTTAATGAATTTGCCAATATCAGAAAGACAGGAATTCAGGCAATTAACTTAAGGGATGATGATGAGCTTATAGAGGTTAAGCTTACAGACAGCAAGGTAGATATAATTCTTGTTACCAAGCTTGGTCAATGTATAAGATTTCCAGAGACAGAGGTAAGACCTACAGGTAGAAGTGCCATGGGTGTTATTGGAATGAATCTTCTGGATGAGGATGAGGTTGTAGGTATGCAGCTTGATGTTCAGGGAGATTCACTGCTGATTGTTTCTGAGAATGGTCTTGGAAAGAGAACTGTTGTAAGCGAATTTGACAGACAACACCGAGGAGGCAAGGGAGTTAAGTGCTATAAGATTAACGAAAAGACAGGAAATGTTATTGGAGTTAAGGCTGTTGATGATACAAGAGAGGTAATGCTTATTACTGATGAGGGAATTATTATTCAGTTAAAATGCAGTGATATATCAACTCTTGGAAGAATTACCTCAGGTGTTAAGCTTATTAATCTTGATGAAGGTGTTAAGGTTGCCACTATTTCCAAGGTTCGTAAGGAACCAGTGGAGGATGGCAAGGAAACTGCAGGAGATAACGCAGAAGTTGTGAGTGATGCAGAGGCAGTTGAGGATGCTGACTCAGATATTAATTGAAATAATTATATTAGGTGATTATTAAGAAGATTTCCTGGGACTTAAGGAAATAACGGGATAGAATGTATTGTATATACGTGAAGTCTGTTATTTGCATGGTTCCAGGAACTTTTCAGATTAAAAATTGATGAAGGAGGATGTATGGCCTGGCTTACAATTAATTTTAAATCAGATGCCCTGAATATGCCGGTGATGATGGATGCTCTCATACCCCAGGGGCATGGTAATTACAAATCATTGTACCTGCTTCATGGTGCAGGTGGTAATCACAGCAGCTGGCTGTTAAAGACAAGAATTGCAGATTACGTTGATAAAACGAATATTGCAGTGTTCATGCCATCAGGTAATAATAAGTTCTATGTTGATAATGTAAATGGCAAGAATTACTATACTTTTATAACGAAAGAGCTTCCAGAAAAATGTGAAACCTGGTTTAACCTTGATGTATCAAGGGAAAACAGATTCATTGCAGGAATGTCAATGGGAGGTTATGGTGCCATGTATGCGGCATTAAACAGACCAGATCTTTACAGAGCAGCTTTCTCCTACTCTGGACTGCTGAACGTTCTTGAAAGATATGACAATCCACAGGGACTGGACCTTTATGTACCTTTTGGAACCAGGCAGCAGCTGGTAGATAATGGATTTGATTTATATGACCTTCTTGATAAAAAATATGGTAATAATATTGATAATGAATGTGGAAAAGCATGTGGAAATCACAGTGGAAAAATAGTTGAAAACCCTGCATGTGCCATAGATAATAATGTTGATAAATCTGTGGATTATGTGGATAACTTTCCTGGAATTATATTGGAATGTGGACTGTCTGATTCACGGATACACATGACACGAGATTTCTACAAAGCTGCCCAGGATGCAGGTTTAAAGCCTGTTCTGTACGAGGAAGAGGGAAGTCATGATTTTACGTATTGGGACAGATGTATAGAAAGAACTGTTAAGTACATATCAAAAGGAGGGAGCTATGGCAGTAATTAATGTTAACCTTTTTTCCATGAATTTATTACATGATATGGATGTGACAGTTGTTTTACCTGATAAAATAGATAAGGGTGAGAAGTTAAAATGTGTATGGCTGTATCACGGTGGAAGCGGTGACCATGTTGACTGGCTTTACCATGTAAGACTTACAGACTATGTTAATGAAAGACATTTTGCTGCAGTGCTTCCAACAGTTCATGAATCATGCTTTGTGGATATGAATATTGGTAATAAATATGGAACTTATGTTGGAAAAGAACTTCCATTAGCAATATGGACAATGTTTAACTGCATTTCTAAGAAGAGAGAGGATAACTATGTATCGGGATTCTCTAATGGAGGATATGGATGTTTGCATACGGCACTGACATATCCTGAATACTATTCCAAGGTTGGTGCTTTTTCTGCAGGAGATAAGGCGGATGCAGATTTTCCAAATGACGGCGGAGCCAAGTCTGTAAACAGAATCAGATTATATGGTGATGGAGATTTACACAAAAACAGTTACGGACTTACATATCTGGCTGATAAATTAATAGATAATAATGAAATTCCGCCTGTTATATATCATGCCTGTGGAAGTCTGGACCCATGGCTTTCAATGAATCACATTGTGAGAGATTATTTTCTTGAACATAGTGACTATTACAATTATACTTATGATGAGATAGTTGGTCTGGGACATGAATGGGATTTCTGGCAGGAGGAGCTTATTAGATTTCTTGATTTTGCAGGACTTACTAAATAAATGGCGAAAGGTGCGGTAGTTACATGAGAGAGATAGATGTTGCCACAATAACACAAAATATTAAAGAAATGTGCATTGAAGCTAATCATTTCCTTACAGATGATATGAAAAAAGTGTTTAACCAGGCGGTAGATTCAGAAGAATCTCCTCTTGGAAAGCAGGTGTTATGCCAGCTTAAGGAAAATCTTCAGATTGCGGGAGATGATATGATTCCTATATGCCAGGATACAGGTATGGCAGTTGTATTTATTAATGTTGGACAGGAAGTGCATCTTACAGGTGGAGATATTACTGATGCCATTAATGAAGGTGTAAGACAGGGCTATGTGGAAGGATACCTTAGAAAATCCGTTGTAAAAGACCCTATATACAGGGAGAATACTAAGGATAACACCCCTGCTGTTATACATTTTAATATTGTTCCAGGGGATAAAGTAGATATTACAGTGGCTCCGAAGGGATTTGGAAGCGAGAATATGAGCAGGGTGTTCATGCTTAAGCCTGCCGATGGCATTGAGGGAGTTAAGGACGCGATTCTTACTGCGGTAAGAGATGCGGGGCCAAATGCATGCCCTCCTATGGTAGTTGGTGTTGGAATCGGCGGTACATTTGAAAAATGTGCATGGATGGCGAAAAAGGCACTTACACGTAATCTTGATGAAGAATCAGATGTTCCTTATGTGAGAGAATTAGAGAAAGAAATGCTGGAAAAGATTAATAAACTGGGTATAGGGCCTGGAGGACTGGGTGGAACTAACACGGCTCTTGCAGTTAATATTGAAACATACCCTACACATATTGCCGGACTTCCGGTGGCAGTCAATATATGCTGTCATGTTAACAGACATTCCCACAGAGTACTGTAATCAGGTTTAGGATTGTGTGATGGGAATATAGATTTTTTTATAACATTTATATTGAGAAAATATATTTTTAAAGAATGTATTGTGAGGTTAATTTTCAGATATATCAGGAGGATAACAGGTTGGATAAACATATTAATGCACCAATTACCAGTGATGAGGCAAGAAAGCTTCATGCGGGAGATTATGTATATATTACAGGAACAATTTATACTGCAAGAGATGCAGCCCACAAGAGAATGGCAGAGGCACTGAATGAAGGAAAGGAACTTCCATTTGATGTGAAGAATAATATTATATATTACATGGGACCATCACCTGCAAGAGAGGGAAGACCAATAGGTTCGGCAGGCCCTACAACAGCCAGCCGTATGGACAAATATGCACCAGATTTACTTGACCTGGGACTTACAGGAATGATTGGAAAAGGAAAAAGGTCATCAGCTGTAATAGATGCCATTGTAAGAAATGGAGCTGTGTATTTTGCGGCAGTAGGCGGGGCCGGAGCAATTCTTTCCCAGAGAATTAAGTCATCTGAGGTTATTGCGTATGATGATTTGGGAACAGAGGCTATAAGAAAGCTTCAGGTTGAAGATTTTCCAGTAATTGTTGTTATTGACAGTGAAGGAAATAATCTGTATGAAACTGCAATAAATGCATATAATAAAATAAATCGTTGACATGAGTGTATTGTTTTGATATAATCGACTTTGCGTTGGTACGCAAGTACCGATAAGAAAGAATTTCATATTAAGAGTAGAAACCATTGGTTTAAGGCTCTCATTCATGGAATCTTGGAGTAGTACTCAAGAGGCTGAAGAGGCGCCCCTGCTAAGGGTGTAGGTCGGGCAACCGGCGCGAGGGTTCAAATCCCTCCTGCTCCGTTTAGTGTTTTGTTGGGAAGTCAGAGTGTATCTGGCTTCCCGATTTTCATTTTGATAGGAAAAATAAAAGTGTAATATGCAGTTGATACAGCCTGTTAATTGTCATAGTATAATTATAGAGAGGTCTACATTAACCTTCGGTAATCAATCCGTAAAGAGATGAACATTAACGAGTGGGAAGTTAACATTTATCAATATCGACCAAATCACCTCAAAAGGATATATGAGGGCAGGCGTGAGAGTTATTGACACTTTTCACGACTGCTTATTATAGAGATAGCTTCTATTGAAGCCAGAATACACAAGAATCCGACAATATCAATAAATGTAAAGCGTATCCCTATAATGAAATAAGCCATAACAGCGCTGGCTACAGGTTCAATGGTTACAAACAGACTTGCCTTGACTCCGCCTATAATTCTGACGCCTATGCCATATATTACATAAGGTATAAGAACTCCACACAGCATACTGCCGGCAACAAATATGCCAGATTTTAATGTCAGATGGAATGGTTCAGCTATTCCTCCCAGAATAAATGTAAATGACAGTCCGGAAATAATCTGACCCCAGGCGGCAACGATAAGTGTACCAAATTTTTCGTAAAGCTTACCAGGGTATACTGTATAAAACAGATAACAGAATGCTGAGAGAAGGCCGATAATAAGTGCTGCAGGAGTGATGCATAAACTTCTTAAATTACCATGGGTGGCAATAAGCACAATCCCTGTAAATGAAGAGAGTATGGCAACAAATTCATATAATTTTGGAAGTTTCCTCATTTTAATACTGTGATAAATAAGCATAAGTATCGGGTATATATACTGGAGTACAGTAGCTGTTGCAGCATTTGACTGGCGTATTGCTTCAGAATATGTGAACTGCATGCCCATTACTCCTATTACAGCGAATATTATAAGTGACAGGATATTTTTCCATTCTTTCCATACAGACAGGGCTCTGGATGGATTTTTGATAAATGCAATGATAAGCAGAATGATACCGGACAGAATACTTCTTATTCCACAGAGAGTTTTAGTTGTCATATCGCAGTTCATAAATATAAGCTGATTAAATATGCCACTTAATCCCCATAAAATTCCGCAGGATAAAACGATAAATATTCCAATAAACTGACTCTCGCTATTATGTTTGTTATGTTTTTCAAAAAATATTTTGTTATCATTCATTGTATAGTACCTTTTTTATCAAGTAACTTTAACTAAAGATGAATTATAATACGGAATATAAAGTGTTGTAAAGATGATAAAAACACAATATATAGAGGTTAGTAAATTAATTACAAAAAAATAAAAAAAAGTTGTTGACACAGGTCGAGTAAGATGATATTCTATTAAAGCTGTCGGCA
>CALZFR010000033.1 GCA_945648485.1 uncultured Eubacterium sp.
TTACCCTTGATAATATTGTCTTCCTTAAGTTCCTGCTTAAACCACTGGTTAATCTTATTCCTTGCCTGGGTACTTTTAACAATATTCAGCCAGTCCCTGCTTGGTCCCTTGGAATTCTGGGAAGTAATAATATCAACTCTGTCACCGCTCTTTAACTGGTAATCAATTGGAACCAGCTTGCCATTAACCCGGGCACCAACCATCTTGTTACCAACAGCACTGTGAATACTGTAGGCAAAGTCAACAGGACATGAGCCTGCAGGAAGATTCTTAACATCTCCTGTTGGAGTAAAGCAGTATATATTATCTGAAAAGAGATTGAGGTCACTCTTAACAGATGACAGGAATTCCTTGTTATCAGACATCTCTGTCTGCCATTCCAGCATCTGGCGGAGCCAGCTTAGCTTAGCTTCTTCACTTGCTGTTGTGTTAGCTCCCTTGCCCTCTTTATATTTCCAATGGGCAGCAATACCATATTCAGCAGTTCTGTGCATCTCGTAAGTTCTAATCTGAACCTCAAAAGGCTGTCCGTTAGATGCAATCAGGGTTGTATGAAGAGACTGATACATATTAGGCTTAGGCATAGCAATGTAATCCTTGAAACGTCCCGGAATAGGCTTGTACATCTCATGGATAACACCCAGTGCGGCATAACAGTCCTTTACAGTATCCACCTTGATTCTTACTGCAAATATGTCATATATCTGGTCCAGAGTTTTATTCTGGTTAACCATCTTACGGTATATTGAGAAGAAATGCTTAACACGTCCATCAATTTCAGCTTCGATGCCCGCATTGCTTATATGCATTCCAACCTCTTTAATTATACTTTTAATAAATGCTTCCCTGCCAGGTCTGTTAATATTTACCTGCTCCACCAGATCAGTATATACATCTGGCATAAGATATTTCATGGAAAGGTCATCCAGTTCCACCTTAATCTTGGAAATACCTAGCCTGTTAGCTATTGGAGCATATATCTCCATAGTTTCTCTTGATTTTTCAATCTGCTTGGCTGGTGACTGATACTGCATTGTACGCATATTATGGAGACGGTCAGCCAGCTTAATCATAATAACTCTTATATCTTTTGCCATGGCAAGGAACATCTTACGAAGATTCTCTGCCTGGACTTCAATCTTATCATGCTGGTAATTGAGCTGTGTCAGTTTGGTAACACCATCGACAAGAGTGGCAACCTCACTTCCAAATTCTCTTGCAACATCCTCGCTGGTCATAACTGTGTCTTCCACAACATCATGAAGAAGTCCTGCAATAATTGTCTCTTTATCAAGCTCTAACTCTGCCAGAATAATTGCAACACACAGAGGATGGATAATGTATGGCTCACCAGACTTTCTCTTCTGTCCCTCATGGGCTTTGTATGCAATTTGGTACGCTTTCTCAATATCTGATAAATCTGATGATGGATGATAACTCTTAATTATGTTAACCAGATCATTATATAATTCCTCAGGACTAGTAAAGTCTGCAGGTGTGTCAACCGCCTTGTCAACTTCACTGGTCTTAACATTAGAATCCTGCTCCAGTACTATTTTTTCTGCCATACGCTACCCTCCTCATCATTGTAAATAATAAAGTATTATATATTTTTTTGATTAAAAAAACAAGGCAAAGTGAATTACTTATACATCAAGAGTTATTTATACCTCAAGCTTCTGCAGAAATGCTTTGGTTCTCTCATTTGAAGGATTATCAAGAACCTGTTTAGGGTCTCCCTCTTCAATAATCACTCCCTCATCCATGAAAATAACTCTGTCTGCTACTTTTCTGGCAAAATCAATTTCATGGGTTACTATAACCATGGTCATATTTTCATCTGCCAGCTGTCTTAAAACCTTTAATATACCAGCTGTTATCTCAGGGTCAAGGGCAGATGTAGGCTCATCAAAGAAAAGAATCTCAGGTTTCATGGCAAGGGCTCTTGCTATGGCAACTCTCTGCTGCTGTCCCCCGGAAAGCTGGCATGGATAACTGTTTTCCTTGCCTGACAAACCTACTTTTTCAAGCAGTTCCATTGCTTCCTTCCGAACCTGGTTTTTATCTCTTTTTTCCACTACAACAGGTGCGTCACACACATTCTTTAAAACACTGAAATGTGGGAAAAGATTAAACTGCTGGAACACAAGGCCAAATGAATTCTTTATCTTTGTAAGTTCTGATTTAGATACATATTCAGATTTGCCGCTAACTTCACAGGCAGCCACCTGTCCGTTAATCTTAAGACTTCCCTTATCCATAGTTTCAAGCAGAGTGGCACATCTTAAAAGAGTTGATTTACCAGAGCCTGAAGGTCCGATAATTGCAACAACCTCACCCTTTTCAACAGACATAGATATATTCTTTAACACTTCCAAATTGCCAAAGCTTTTTCCAAGATTTTCTATTTCAAGTAACTTCATTGAACTGCCCTCCTATCTGTAATACTGCATTTTCTTCTCAATCCACTCCATAAACACAGCAACTGCAAAATTGAATATGTAGTAGAACAGACCTGCAACAAATAAAGGTATCATGCTTGCCTCTGCTGCAACAAGCTGCTTCGCCATGGTAAACATTTCTGTATAGGCAAGAGCAAATGCAAGAGATGTATCTTTAACAAGGGTGATTACCTCATTAGTAACAGGAGGAAGCACTCTCTTGACCATCTGAGGGAATATGATTCTCACAAATGTCTGGACTTTAGTGTATCCCAGTACATCTGCTGCCTCATACTGTCCAACCGGAATGCTCTCTATTCCAGCACGGTAAATCTCGGCGAAATACGCTGCATAATTAAGGGAGAATCCAATAATTACAGCAATAAACCTGTACTGTGATGACACCTGGATTCTGAACAGGAAGTATGGTCCGAAGAATACCACGAGAAGCTGTAACATCAGTGGCGTTCCTCTCATGATTGATATGTATATCTTGGCAATCCACTGTAAAACCTTAACCTTTGACATTCTTACAAAGCAAAGAAGAAGTCCCAGTGGAAGTGAGAATACCAGTGTAAGGAAGAATATTGAAAGAGTTGAAAACATTCCCATCCCAAGCTGTTTTACTATATATAGTAATTTACTTCCAAAGGATTCTTTGTCCTTTCCAGTGGCATCCTGAAGATATGCACTGTCTGTGCCTTCATTTCCAAGGCATACACAGTCTGTAAGTTCCCATTTTGAGGCAATCTGGGCAAATGTGCCGTCTGAGAGCATCTCATTAAGGGATGTCTGAACCATGTCTCTTAATTCTGTATTGCCCAGCTTAAATCCAATTCCATACTGCTCACTGGATACATGTTCTGAAAGCATTGTAAACTTACTGCCCCGCTGCTTAATCTGATAATTAGCAACGCCAATATCCATACAGATTGCATCTACCGAGCCAGCCTCAAGATTCATGAATGCACTGTTATAATCTCCAACCTGTGTAAGACTCTTAAACGAAGCACACAAATCAATGTTCTTTTGTTCTGCATCCTCTCCGGTAAATGCTGCAAGTGCCGATGAATCAGCCTGAACAACTACATTCTTGCCAGCAAGGTCTGAAAGTTTCTTAATGTTTGAATCGCTCTTTACAATCACAACCTGTGAATTATCAACATAGGCTGTAGACCATGTATAATCCTTCTCTCTGCCATTAATTGTAAATCCGTTCCAAATACAGTCGATAGAACCTGAGTTAAGCTCCATATCCTTGGAATCCCAGTCAATTGGCTGCTTTACCAGTGTCCATCCGTTTCTTTTAGCCACTTCCTCTGCCAGATCAAGGTCAAATCCAACATAATTACCATTGCTGTCTTTGTATCCGTATGGTGGAAATTCTGCATCAAATCCCACAGTAAATGTGGTTCGTTCTGTTTTACTATCCTGTCTGCTGCCACAGCCTGATACAACTGTTACAATCACTGACAGTAAAACAAATGTAATTAATAATTTTGACAATCTGTTTTTCTTCATGTAATCTGATTCACTCCTTTTATTTTTCAACCGGCAGTTCCAAAGCCATTTTTTCATATCTATCAGTTTAACATCAAATCCATTCTCAAAGCAACCATGAATAAAACAGGCACTACTGTCTGTAACATAAGAATAGCAGGTATTCCCACTGTGAATTTCTTATGCTTTGTCTTGTGCCTGAAAAAGCGCATTCCCAGAAGCGCCCCTACAGATCCTCCAATCACTGCAAGACCTATAAGTGTTGCTTCTGAAATGCGCCATTCATGATTCTTTGCCCTTTGTTTGTCAATTCCAAAAACAATAAACGTTATAATATTAACTGCCATAAGGTACAAGAAAATCATTCTGCTCATGCATTACACCTCTGCATAAGTCTTTTCCATGAATTCCCTTGTAGCAATAGCATTCTCAGGTACAGTATTCTCCAGTGTCACATGGACATATGGCTTATACTGCTTAATCTTACTTAACAACAATGGATAATTAAGTCCCCCTGTTCCGGCAGCAATTGATTTAAGTTCACTGCCTTCAACCACGTAATCCTTACAGTGAACTACCGCTATCTCGTTCCTTAACAGGTCAAATGCCTTCTCAATTATCTCGTTCTGCTGTGGGAGATTATCTACACACAGAAGGTTAACCGGATCAAATATAATCTGAAGATTAGGTGAATTAATTGCATCAAGCACCTTTCTTGCCCTCTCAACAGTGTATACAATGTGCTTCCACACTGGTTCAATGGCAACTATTACACCAAACTGCTCTGCATATTTTACAATAGGCTTCAGATTCTCAATAAAAAGCTGTAATGCCTCCTCTGAGTGATTAGCAGGTTCGTACTTGTACTCCTCATTCACCGCACCTGTCTCTGTTCCCACAACGCCACATCCAAGAATGCTTGCAAATCTAATATGTGCCTTGTATTTTTCAACTATTTCAGCGTGCTTTTCCGGATTAGGATTGCAAAGATTAAGATAACAACCTAAAACTGCCACATCCACCTTGTTCTCCTGGCACAGTTCTTTCATATACATAGCAAGCCCCGGAGTCATTGTACATAAATCTGGTTTAAACTCCTTAATTGACTTGCTTAATGCAATATGCATACACTTAAATCCCTGATTATGAATATTGGGAATAAGCTGTTCTAATGGTGCATATGCCACATCATGTGCTCTTATACCTAATCTCATGCTCTTTGTCCTCTCCTTAAATATCATTATAATATAACAAACTGTCTGTGTTAATTCTACTACGTATGAATTGCACCGTCAAACACAATTAAACGTTATGCTTCCCATATACCTGCATCAGATACTGCCTTGTAGTATGTAATCAGAGGTATGAATGATGAGCCAAATGTTTTTGTTGATTCTCCAGAAACAACAACAGCATCCTCAATAATAGTCTTAGAGCCAAGACTTGTCTTAGATTGTGTCAATGCATTCTTAAATGTTTTAAGTCCAGGAAGCAGATATTTCTTGTCTCCTGTAAGCTCATATCCAATTGCCAGTGACTCCAGTAGCAGGTTATTATTTCCTAATCTCTGCAGGCTTGGAAGTTCCTTGTAATAGAAAAGCCCTACATCAAGCATACAGTTATCAATAAGGTCATCAACCGCCGACAGAATCATATTCTTAATGTCTTCTCCTGGAAATACCCTGTAATAACGCATAAGTGAACCTACTGCAACAGAAATCATAAAGCCAACTCTCACCGTTGTATTATCAGTATAAGGAGCCAGCCATTCACCATATTCCTCTGTCCATACCTTGAAGCTGTTAACAATCCACTCACATTTTTCAAGCCATTTCTTATCAGCAGTTTCCACATACAATGCAGTAAGTGTTCTTAAAGCCCATCCCGTCTCTCTGGCGTTGGCTTCACCCGGTTTTGCATACATAGGAGTATCGAGAAGCCTTAAAACATTCTCACCGATTCCTATGGCTGTCTCATACCCTCTCTCATCGCCTGTGAAATGATAGTAATCGAAAAGTCCTTCAACCCATTCATGTGAGCATACCATAAGACCATTGTTGCAGTGTCCCGCTGTGTGTTCCCACTGTCCTCCCACTCTCAGTGGGTCTTCACTGTAATGGCATACATCAACATCCATCCAGTGGGTTGCTGATGTAATAAGATAATCCTGGAAACGTCTTATTCCAGTTCTTGCATATTCAAGAGCACATGAGTGAGGATAATCATATTCATTATTACTCCACACAGGTCTTCCGTTGCCTCTGCCCTGCCTTGTGTAATTCTCATCAATGGTATCGCCCCAGTTAATCATTCCATAACTTCTGCCATGTGCATCACACTTGGAAATAAGGGAAATCTCTACATCATCATCCCTTACTTCAGGAAATACATCAAGCATAACACCTGATTCCTTAAATACATCCGGACTGATATATGGTTTATCAGGCATCTGGTATATCAGGCTTCTGTTATCAATCTCTAAAATAGGCAGTGATGGGCTGTGGAAATGCATAAGGAATTTCTGTTCTCTCGCCATGCCTGACTGCATTACAACCCTGTTAATCCCCTCTGGAACCAGCATAACTGCTATTCCATCCTTATCAGATTTCACTGCTTTAGGATAATTCTGCTGTGCCTGATAAACAGTTATACATAATCCTGCCCTGTCATCAGTCCTGTCTGCCAGAAATGTTCCATAGAATACTTCTGCAAAATGCTCATTAGCCTCGTTTATAAGATATTTGTCATCTATAACTTTATTGACCTCTTCACCATCCTGTCCAATATAAAAATCAGTCTTATAATTAGATGATGCAGCAATCGTCCGTACATTTGCAAGGGATATTCTCTCATCAAACATAGCCAGCTCATTGGTTCCTCTGGTATGGTAAACCGGTCCTTCTGTATTAGTATTATCTGTAAGCTTGTCACCACAGCCTGTAGAGTCCGGCTCTTCAATAATATTAATTGGCTTAAGGCAACCATTTACACATAAGTCGCCCCTTTCTTTGGCATAGAACACTAAAGAAGCTACATGCAGCGGGCTGCTGCTTGTATTAATCAGTCTGTAGGAAACCTCCACCCATGGCTTTCCCACATAAGCTGTAATACGTAGTGAGAAATCGTAATGTTTGTCAGTTCCATCTGAAATGTTGCTGCCATCAGCTGACAATATAACGCAGACATCTCCTTCTTCCACTACCTTCCACTGTCCGATTTTAACACCATACTGGATTCCTTCTCCATCCTTGAGTAATGGTCCAACAAAATTGCTGCGGTCATATTCTCTGTTACCATCATTAACATACTCAAATATTCCATCAGAATCATTCTTAACTGTAAACTTCAACGCTCCAGTATCAACTGCATATCCCTCATGGGTTTTATCAAGCTTAATCCCCTGTCCCTTAGCTGCAGGCAAATCTGTTCCATCCATATTAAGCTGAAGTACAGTTCCCTTATTCCCAGGGAGGTCAGCTAAGAATCTCACATACATATATCTAACCGAGCCGTCATCATATCTTGAAGTTACCTTTGTCTGGGACATAACCTTCTTGTTATTCTGAATAACTTCAACACTGTCGGTACTTTTAAGTTTCCCTTTCTTTACAGGAATACATACTCCGCAAGGTTCCTGTATTCTGTCATATCTGTAAAGCTTATCAAACATAATATCAATTGTATCAGCCATATCAAACCTCCATCAATAAAAAATCTGTAGTATCAGCTTTAGTTGGTATTTCACACAAATCCAGCCACCATATATAATATCAGTTGCTTTTACTGATATTATATTAACATACATCATCTCATTGCTCTACTAATTTTAATTATTATTAATGACAATTTCACTGAAAAAATATTCTTATTTAGCTTTCCTTGAAATGAGTACAGCAAATTGTTATACTAGTTAAAAAAGTTCTTTAATGGAGATAATTATGAACTATGCAGAAATAAAATACTGTGATATCGCCAATGGTCCCGGAGTAAGAACCTCCATTTTTGTCAGTGGATGTACCCACCGGTGCAAAGGATGTTTCAATGAAATCGCATGGGATTTTAATTATGGGAAACCTTTCACAGAAGAAACCATACATGAGATAACAGACTCTCTTAAACCCGACTATATTACAGGATTAACGGTTCTCGGAGGAGAACCATTTGAACACGTAAACCAGATTGGTCTTCTGCCTCTTCTTGAAAGGGTGCGGAAAGAATTACCCCACAAGTCAATATGGTGCTTTACAGGTTATCTGTTTGACAAGGATATCCTTGATAAAATGTGCCCCCAGTGGCCTGAAACCTCAAGGATGCTTTCCTTAATTGATGTACTTGTAGATGGACCATTTGTTGAAGAAAAGAAAGACTTAATGCTGAAATTCAAGGGTTCTTCAAACCAGAGAACAATAATGGTTCAGGAGTCCCTGGAAGCAGGAGAAATTATACTATACAACTTTGATTAAACACTTCAGGAAAACACCTGAAATCAATATGCAGAATGCATGTGCAAAAATTAAATATAAATTTAAGAAAAGAGGATATTATGGAAACAACTGTTAAAATCAAAAAACTCTCGCCTAATGCCATTATTCCATCATACGGGACTGAATTTGCTGCAGGAGCAGACCTTTATGCATGTACTGACGAAAGCATAACCATCAATCCCGGAGAAACCCAGTTTATTCACACAGGATTAGCCATGGAGATTCCCACAGGTCTGGTGGGACTTATATATGCAAGAAGCGGCATGGCATGCAAAAAAGGAGTTGCACCAGCAAATAAGGTAGGTGTAATTGATTCTGACTATAGAGGTGAAATCATTGTTGCACTTTACAACCATGCCAGTGAGCCATTAACAATTAATCATGGTGAGCGTATTGCACAGATGGTTTATGCACCATATTACACAGCCACATTCGTTGAAGCAGAAGAACTGGAAGACTCTGTAAGAGGTGAAGGAGGCTTTGGTTCTACAGGAACTAAGTAAACAAAGCCGGGTTACAACTTAACGCTGTAACCCGGCTTATTACTATGGCTTAACTGGTTTATTTCCATTTATAATTATATTTACTCTATCTAACTTGACCTCAGTCATTAGAATTATTTAATATTACTTTCTCACTGCACTTTCAATAACGAAATCCTGGGCTTTCTGCATAAGCATGGCAACCACAATCTTATCTTTGCCAAACTTATTCTTGAATGTTTCCTTATCACCATATCCGTTATCTGATGCAAACTGCTCTAAATCGCCTTTGTACTCATATTCAGTAACTGTCAGCCCTTCCTTCTCAGCAATGGCACACATAATCATTTCCTGGGAAACATTTCTCTTCACATATTCCTCAAAGCTCATATTCATGTTTTCCTGACAGTACTCATCCACAGACTGGTTCTTCATTAAAGAATACATCTTAACGGCTGACTCGTACTCGTCCTTCTTTCTGTTGTAGAATTCCTCAGGGAAACTTATAACCTTACATGTATCCTGAAGTTTCTTAAGAACTTCAGACTTCTTCTGTTCTTCTATCTCTTCATCAATATCAGACTGTAATTCTTCCTTTAACTTCTGCTTGTACTGTTCCACAGTATCCACACCAAAATTCTCCTTCACATAGGCATCTGTAATCATTGGTGTAGTTGCCTGTTCCAGCTTGGTCATTGTAATCTCAAATACGATTTTCTTGCCGGCATATTCTGCTGCCTGTGTAAAATCTTCAGGAACAACCAGCTGTACAATCTTATGCTCTCCAGCCTTCATTCCATACAGTGCATCAACAAATCCATCTACAACGAAAGAATCTGTTCCAAGAACAATTTCATAATCATTATTAGAAAATCCACTTACCTGAAGACCATTGATAGTTGCAGAGAAATCTACTGTTACTTTATCTGCTTCCTTAGCCCCTCTTGAGGTTATCTCCTGATAAGTTATGTTATCCTTCTGGTCACTTAATATTCTCTTGTTGATGATATCCTTCTCGATTCCCTCCTCATCAACTGAGTATTCAATTCCCTTGTACTGGCCAAGTTCCACATGGTCAGTTGGATTATAACCATAATTAGGCTTAATCTTGGTATTACAGCCAGATGTACCCATAATCACAAGTGCTGTAACAATACAAAGACCTGCCTTCTTGAATCCTTTTTTGTTAAACATATTATATTAATCCTCTTCCTGAATATTTTTTTTAACAATCCTGTACATGATAACATATATGTTATGTTTTTCATAGTGTTTTATACAGAATTTCACAATATTTTCACGAAAAAAAGCTGTTGCATCAAGCACTTAACATGCCCGGTACAACAGCCTTTTATTATGAATTATTTCTCGTATATATCAAATGTATCAGATTAAGCAAGCTTAGACTTAGCTAACTCAGCAAGCTTTGCAAAACCCTCAGCGTCATTGATTGCCATCTCTGACAATACCTTTCTGTTAAGGTCTACGTTAGCAAGCTTTAAACCATGCATAAGCTTGCTGTATGATAAACCATTCATTCTTGCAGCAGCATTAAT
Source organism: uncultured Eubacterium sp. (assembly GCA_945648485.1). Classification (GTDB taxonomy): domain Bacteria; phylum Bacillota; class Clostridia; order Lachnospirales; family Lachnospiraceae; genus Lachnospira. The sequence goes on from CALZFR010000033.1 coordinate 10,464, forward strand.
TCTTGCAATCCATAACTGTCTGAACTGTCTCTTCTTCTGCTTTCTGCCCTTATATGACTCTGTAAGAGCTCTCATTACAGACTGCTTAGCAACTCTGTACTGCTTAGATCTTGCTCCTCTGTAGCCCTTAGCCAGCTTTAATACTCTATTGTGCTTCTTCTTTGCGTTCATACCGCCTTTAATTCTTGCCATTTTATATTCCTCCTTCTATACCTACCTGCAAATTAAAGGTAAGGCATGATTTTCTTCATTGTCTTAACATTAGTTGCATCTGTCATAGCTGCGTGTCTAAGATTTCTCTTTCTCTTAGTTGTCTTCTTAGTAAGGATATGGCTCTTGTAAGCTTTGCTTCTCTTTAACTTACCTGTACCAGTTACTTTAAAACGCTTTGCAGCTGCTCTCTTTGTCTTTACCTTTGGCATAATAAACCTCCTAGAAAATAATCATATAGTAATTTATATATTTTAACGTTTTTCAGTTAAAAACATCATCATGCTCCTGCCTTCCATCTTAGGAGCTTTCTCAACTACTGCAATATCACTGAGTTTCTCAGCAAAATCTGAAAGGATATGCTTGCTGCTCTCGATATGAGCCATCTCACGTCCTCTGAAACGAAGTGTTACCTTAACCTTATTGCCCTTCTCAATGAACTTTCTTGCAGCGTTGCACTTGGTGTTCAGATCATTAACATCAATGTTAGGTGATAATCTTACTTCCTTGGTTTCTACTGTCTTCTGTTTCTTCTTTGCTTCTTTCTCTTTCCTGATTAACTCATACTTATACTTACCATAGTCAATCAGTTTACAAACAGGTGGTGTAGCAGATGGGGCAATCTTAACCAAATCTACATCTGCATCCTTGGCAAGCTTAAGAGCATCCTTAGATGACATAACTCCAAGCTGTTCGCCGTCCTCTCCAATAACACGGACTTCCTTATCCCTGATTTGCTCGTTAATCATTAATTCGCTAATGGCTGTGCACCTCCATAAAAAAATAAAATAAAAAAGTGGATAGTAAGACTACCCACTTGAATAACCAATCACAAAAGCTTTACCAGCTCCTGAAAAAAGTATTAACCCGAGTCGCCCTTGCGCTGAGGTGAGAGTGGATACTCTTCTTTGATTTCACAACATATGGTATTGTATCATCATGTATTAACTCTGTCAACTATATTTTCATAATATTTTCTACTGTAGTTCTGCTATTCCTGAAAGAGCTACATACTTTTCAGATATCCTGTACCACGTAGGAAAGTCTACTATACCTGACACCGGCATGTCAAATATTTTCTGAAATCTGCTGACAGCTTCAGTAGTTCTCTCCCCGTATATTCCATCTGTAACCAGATGTGGGATGTTATTATAGAACTCACCAATAAGATTAAGATATTCCTGAATCTGGCGTACCTTCTGTCCTGAAGAACCTATATCCAGGTCAGCTCCCGGCCATGAGGATGGAATTCCCTCCACCTCTTCTGCCACATTAATATACATGTTATCGCCATAATAATGCCTGATTATTTCGATGGCTGTATAGTTCTGGTCTCCCAGATACTTGCTCCCCCACTGGCTCATCCAGTCAGGGCAGCTTACCTTCTTGCCGTCACAATACTGTGTAAGAATAGGCTGTTTAACATTAGGCCTTGACAGATACAGATTGAACAGTTCATCCACCAGTTCTGATACATTGTCAAATATATTTCTTCCATATATCCATTTGTGGTCATATGCAGTTGAGGAAGTTATGGTAAACCCATATCCTTTATTTCTATAAAACTCTGTATAGACCCTGTTCAGCGTAAATGACATAATGGCAAGTATATTAGCCTTGATTGTCTCCACTGGCCAGGTAGAATAGATTTCGCTGCTGGCAACATTTTTAATGTAATCTGCGTATCCCACATAATAATTTTTCGCAGTGGAGTCTCTAGGAGAACCATCATGGACAACAATAGTTTCAGGAATCACCACCTGGCTCAGAACAATCTGTCCCTGTCTGTTAACCGGCTGGATTTCCCTTTCAGGTATTTTTTCAGGATAGTCTCCATAAAGTGTATTGGCAGGAATTACAACCACATCTGGTGGCTGATTGAAACTTCTTGGTCTTAATGGTGTGTTACAGAAGCTGTTTACTCCCGGAAAAATTTCAGCACCTCGAACCACGTAATCCTCGTAGCCCTCAGCCTTTATTCTGGCAGTATACATGGAATATGGCTGATTATCTCCCGGTTCCATGCTGTATTCCAGAGGAGGTGCATTAAGCTGTATCATTGGTGTAGTTCCGTCACTGTTAGTCCTTACCTCTTCAATAACATTACCAGGGTCTCCTGTATAGGATATATCAACCACAGCCCCCGGTATAGGTCTTAATGTATTCTCATCTGTCACATTTATCTTAAGACCGCCTGAATCATTAAGTGAGTTGTTATTTTCCTGAATCTTTACATAATTGACGTTCACAAAACCACCCTAAATGCAATTTACATGAATGTATATGCACACTCTGGGTGGTTTATTCTTATTGAAAAGCTTTATCTAAAAAAGTATTGAGCGAGTCAGTTTTTCATTCTCCTGTAAGCTTCACCACAGTCATATCATGATGAACTGCCTCAAGAAATGGTCCGAATATATCGGTTGTTTTAAGGCGCATGCTGGATGTACTGACACATGGATGGCATCCAAGATATTCTCCTTGTAATATATCCTCATCCACAAGAAGTTTAACATGATTGTCTGTATCATTCATAAGCCCCATTACGCTTACAGCTCCTGGCTGTATATCAAGATATTTTTCCATATCCTCCGGTGAAGCAAAGGATAATCTTGCGCTATTTATCTGGGATGACAGTTCCTTTGTCTTAAAGGGCTTATCTCCCGGCATCATAAGAAGGTAAAACTGGGTCTTCTGCCTGTTGCACAGGAATAAATTCTTGCATATTGTAGCATTAAGTATTGCATCTATCTCATAACAGTCTGACATATGATCTGCATGGTCATGGTCAGTACGGTCATACTCTAAACCCAGCTTATCCAGGAAATCATAGACTCTTATCTCCCGTGGAAGTCTTCCCTCACAGCTTTCCGGTCTTCCCTTATGTAATTCCATATTGTTTGTTGCTCCTTTTACTGATATACTCTCTCAGTCTTCCAAACTCCACGAATTTATATTTCGTAATCAATACATGTCCTTGACAC
>CALZFR010000034.1 GCA_945648485.1 uncultured Eubacterium sp.
CCGTCATCTTCTGTTCTACTGTAGCTTATTGATTTAAAAGCTTTTCGTATCCCCAGTGCTGCCAGCATAAGGAATACAACCAAAACAATTAATGCTGACCTGTAATCATCAAAAATATTTCCAATCAGATTATCAATTATCTTAGTGATACTGTCAGGCATAACGGCATAAAGCAACCCAATCAATACCACTGCCACAACAATCAGAAGGAATATATTATGTTTTCTTCTTATATCAACAGAATCGATAAGCTTAACTCCCAGGGTCTGGGCTTCCTCTATGGCATTTTTAGTAAAAGATGAATTAGTGATTACAACAGGAATATCACAATCATAATAGCTGCATCCTGTGTATGCCTCCTGCACTGCCCTGTTCCCTACTTTTTTACCATAATATTTGCACTGGAAAGCGTATTTTTTCCGGTGCTTCTGAGCAATAATATCTATGCCGTGATCCTTTGCCCTTGGTGTCTGCTTTATATGCTTATATCCTTTGCTTTTAAGATAGCGGCAGCAATATTCTTCATAATCATAGCCTGTATACATTATGTTTCCCCATGAAAAATAGTTATATTTTTATTGTCAAATCAGATTTTTGCTATATAATACATCATGTAAGTTGCAAAGAGAACTTTTTGCACTCACACCATTATATATCATCTGACAGAATTTCGCCATAATTAAGCATCCTGGATATGCTTTGGAAAGGAATAATATGGAAATGCCAAAAGACCCTGTTATGTTATTATCATTTATTAACACACAGTTGAGGGATAATTATGACAGTCTTACAGAATTATGCCAAACCTATTCTGTAGATATCAATCAGATTAACAAGACACTACTTGCCATTGATTACGTATATGACAAATCTGTAAACCAGTTTGTATAAACTTAGAAACACAAAGGAAGGGACTGCTCACTGATAAAGTGAAACAATCCCTTCAATCCGTGTCGTAGCTACAGAGACACGTTAAGCTTCCGATGGGATTCGAACCCACGACCTACTGATTACGAATCAGTTGCGCTACCAGCTGCGCCACAGAAGCAACATCCTATTTATTATAAGATTTTTCTATCTCATTTGCAAATCTTTTTTCAATATCCTGTATAAGAGAAATAATATAATCCTGGTTGTGTAAGGGATTCTCCACGGATGAGTCGTATGGCACAAATCCGCCTGACATGGTATCGTGTCCACCTCCGCTTCCTATTCCTCTTAATGCCCGGTTAGTAATATCTCCCACATTAATATCTACAGCCGTTCTTACTGACAGCTTAATTCCATCATCTTTAACAGAGTACACGACAGTGTTATCTGTGGAATCCAGCATCATGATGAAATCTGAAACTGCTGCCACCACTGCCTCTGGGCAATTATATCCCACATTTGCAAAGCTTGTCCTGTCCTTGGTCTTAATACTGTTAATAGCATGACTGTAAGCCTTTAAATCCTCTGGCTTAAGTATGCTGCTCTCCATCTCTTTAATAACAGCAAGGTCAGCACGGTAATACAGCTTGTAGAATACGTCCAGATCCAGCTGCGACACGCCTCTTGTAAGATTGGCTGTATCCACCTTGATACCATACAACAATGCAGTTGCCATTTTAGTATCTATGTCCACATTATATCTGAACATATAATCTGCCATCATAGAGGCACAGGCTCCCACCTCCGGTCTGATATCTGAAAACAGGTACTCTGCTGCCTCATATGTTTTATGGTGGTCAAAGCACATAACCCTGTTTCCAGGCAAATCAAGGATATTGGCATTGCCTTTCTGGGCATCAACAATTATAATTTCTGAATTCTCCGGCATGCCGTCCAGGTCCTTTATCTCAACAATATTGATACCAAGCTTCTGTACCATTGTGTAAGAGCTTCCATGGTTAACCTTTCCTTTGTATATTATGGTAGATTCCACACCCTTTGCCTTAAGCAGATACTGTAGTCCATATGCACTGGCTATGGCATCCGGGTCTGGAAAGTTATGCATCTGGATAAATAAGTGGTTATTTCTAATTGCTTCAATCATGATATCCAAATCTATCATATTAATCCTAATCCTCAATTCTAACTGGTATATAATGCCAGCCTGTAAACCACTGCCGGCATAGATTTTTCTTTTGTCCACGTCAATAATACTATTCTTTCCCAAGATTTGCAATCAAATCCATTTATTTATGCATATTATAAATAAAGAAGCTTAAAGGAGGATTTCATGGAACCATTGCTTTCCATATCAGATATATCTTTTTCCTACAAAGATTCAGAACAGACTGTTAATGCCCTGTCTCATGTATCCATTGATATAGAGCCAGGGAGTTTTACCAGTATTGTAGGTCCTTCAGGATGTGGCAAATCTACTCTTCTGTCAATTATTGCAGGGCTTATCAAACCTGATTCCGGAGAAATTATCATTCATTCTTCTGATAAACCTCTTCATATAGGATACATGCTTCAAAGAGACTGCCTTTTTGAATGGCGCTCTGTATACAAAAATATCCTTCTTGGTCTTGAAATCAATAAAGAATGTACTCCTGAAAAACTAAAAAATATTGAATCCATGCTTAATTACTATGGTCTTTCAGATTTTAAAAATGCAAAGCCTTCCGCTCTTTCTGGAGGAATGAGACAAAGGGTCGCCCTTATAAGGACACTGGCTACAGAGCCTGACATTCTTCTTCTTGATGAGCCATTCTCTGCACTGGACTACAATACAAGGCTTGAAGTGAGCAATGATATATATAAAATAATTAAAGAACAGAATAAAACTGCCATTCTTGTTACCCACGATATAGCTGAAGCTGTATCTATGGGTGATAAAGTAGTTGTATTAAGCAGCAGACCGGGAGAAGTAAAAGCTTCTATTCCAATTATCTTTGATAACGAATATGACAGTCCCTTTGCTGCCCGCAGCGCTCCTGAATTTTCTGTATATTTTAATAAAATATGGAAGGAGATTAACTGATATGAACGGTGTTAATAAAAAAATGGTGACAATCATCCGTTTTGTCATTGTCATAGCTTTTCTTGGTTTATGGGAATTATGTGCAAGACTTAATATTATAGATGCATTTATATTCAGTTCTCCATCCAGAATTATTTTATGTTTCCAAACATCTATACGGGATGGCATTCTGTTAAAACACACATTAGTTACTCTGGGAGAAACATTTTTAAGCTTTGGCATTATTATAGCAGCAGGTGTAGGAATCGCACTGGTTCTATGGCTTTCTCCATTTCTCTCCCAGCTGGTGGAACCTTTTTTAATTATATTAAACAGTCTGCCTAAATCTGCACTGGCTCCCATGCTTATAGTATGGCTGGGAAATAATCCTAAAGCAATTATCGTAACAGCTGTATCTGTTGCCATATTTGGAACTATCATTAATGTATATACCAGTTTCATGGAAACTGACCCTGAGAAACTGAAGCTTATGAAAGCATTTGGAAGCAGCCGCATACAGATTCTTAAAAAACTTATACTTCCTGCCTCTATCGGAACTATTATAAGCAACATGAAGGTTGCCATAGGTCTTTGTCTTGTTGGTGTAATAATCGGAGAATTTCTGGCTGCCCGGTCCGGTCTTGGATACCTGATTGTATACAGCAGCCAGATATTTGCCATGGACACAATTGCCATGGCTATAATTATTTTATGCGTTCTGTCAATAATTCTTTTTAAACTTGTAGACCTGGCAGAATTATTATATAAAAGGTTGACATAGTATACTATTTGTAATATTATTATTCCATATACGGAGGACACATAATGATTTCACTTGAGATTAAAGATACTAAGATATTCATGTCTCATCTGCTTATTAAAGACAGTTTCAACTCAATGCTGCTGTCAGAGGCAGAGCTTGCCATGGCTAATACCTATACAATACAGGGAAAGATTAACAGAAGCTTCTACACTGATGAGGAATATGAATCCTTATCTAACAAGGATTACAGTCTGTGGGAAGACATTAAGCCTTTCTGCTACAGCCTTGTGAAAGGCAGCAGAGTTCCTGCCAGCATGAAGATAATATTCAAAGCTTCCTTACAGATTACGGAGGATGTTATCAATAGTTCAGACACTTCTCTTACTGCTGATGACGTGGAGGGGCTGTACATCAATATACGGTACAGGGACTCCCGCCTGAACCTGGTTACAGGCATTTCCCTTAACTCCTTTTCCCTTGACAAGGGGGTTGAGCACAGCTTTGACAGATATGTTAAAACTGTCCTCGACCATCTTAATATTAGTTATGAAGAGATGTAATTAATAGGTTTAATACTTTTTTAATAAATTCTGAAACCCACTGATTTACTGGGTTATACTATTTTTTATTAGCACTCATCTTATTTGAGTGCTAATTTTTTCTTGACTATTTACATTTCCTGTATTAGATTATCTTCTAGATATAATTATTTGCAAGGAAGGTAATAAGATATGGCAAAGGAACATGGTAATTTATCAATCAACAGCCAGAATATATTTCCAATAATCAAGAAATGGATGTACTCTGACCATGACATTTTCTATCGTGAGCTTATTTCTAATGGCTGCGATGCTATTACAAAGCTTAAAAAGCTGGATTTAATCGGAGAATATGAGCCTGCCGAAGATACAGAATACAAGCTTGAAGTAAAGGTCAGCTCAGATAAGAAAACTATTAAGATTATCGATAATGGTATAGGAATGACAGCAGATGAGGTTAATGAATATATCTGCCAGATTGCGTTCTCTGGTGCTGAAGCATTTCTTGAAAAATATAAGGATAAGACTAATGATGACCAGATTATAGGACATTTTGGTCTTGGTTTCTATTCTGCATTCATGGTTGCAGACAAGGTAACAATTGATACTCTCTCATTCAAAGAGGGTTCCAGCGCTGTACACTGGGAATGTGACGGTGGAACTGAATATGACATGAGTGATTCTGACAAATCAACTATAGGTACAGAAGTTACTCTCTATCTCAATGAGGACAGCTATGAATTTGCCAATGAATACAAGGCAAAAGAAGTTATTGACAAGTACTGCTCTTTCATGCCTGTTCCAATATACTTCACAAATGAGGATGCAGGACAGCTTACTGATGATATTCCTGAAGAGGAAGTATTAGATACAGATACTGTTGTTGAATCATATATTAAAGATGCAGTTACTGAGGAAGTTGAGAAGGACGATGGAACCAAGGAGACAATTGAAAAATCTCCTGCTGTTAAGATGGCTAAGATTGTAAGACGTCCTGTTCCTCTTAATAACACACAGCCTCTATGGACAAAGCATCCTAATGAATGTACCCCTGAGGATTACAAGGAATTCTACCGCAAGGTATTTAATGATTACAAGGAGCCTTTGTTCTGGATTCATCTTAACATGGATTATCCATTTAACCTTAAAGGTATTCTTTACTTCCCTAAGATTAATACTGAGTATGAATCAATCGAAGGAACAATTAAGCTTTATAACAACCAGGTATTCGTTGCTGACAACATCAAGGAAGTTATTCCTGAATTCCTGATGCTTCTTAAGGGTGTCATTGACTGTCCTGATCTGCCTCTTAATGTATCAAGAAGTGCTCTTCAGAATGATGGATTTGTCAAAAAGATTTCAGAGTATATTACCAAGAAGGTTGCCGACAAGCTTTCCGGTATGTACAAAACAGACAAAGAAAATTATGAAAAATACTGGGATGACATTAATCCATTCATTAAGTTTGGTTTCTTAAAAGATGAGAAGTTTGCTGAGAAGATGAATGATTTTATTATCTTTAAGAATCTTGACGGCAAGTATCTTACATTGAAGGAATGTCTTGAAGAGAACAAAGAAAAGCACGAAAACACCATATTCTACGTTACTGACGAGGTTGAGCAGAGCCAGTATATCAATATGTTTAAGGAAGAAGGTACTGATGCTGTAATCCTCTCCCACAATATTGACCAGCCTTTCATCTCAACTCTTGAAGGAAAGAATGAAGGTATTCATTTCTTAAGAATTGATGCGGAGCTGTCTGATAATTTCAAGGAAGAAACTTCTGAAGATGAATTAAAGGATGCAACTGAAATCCTTACTGAGGTATTTAAGAAAGCCCTGTGCAACGATAATCTTAAGATTCAGGTCTCAAAACTTAAGAACGCTTCCATCTCTTCTATGATTACATTATCAGAGCAGGACAGAAGAATGCAGGATATGATGAAGATGTACAACATATCAGGCATGGACCCTTCAATGTTTGGCAGTGAAGGTCAGACTCTTGTATTAAATGCCAATAACGAACTGGTTAAATATGTTATTGACCACAAGGATGGTGAGAATACACCTATTATATGCCAGCAGCTTTATGACCTGGCACTTCTTAGCCACGCACCTCTCACACCTGACCAGATGACAGCATTTATTGCAAGAAGCAATAAAATCATGGAACTTCTTGCCAAATAGATATAAAAAGAGTATCATATAACAAGCAGGTCACTAAGATAAGTGATGTCTTATCTTAGTGACTTTTTTATGTTAAAGGAGCTTAATCAATGGAAGACAACAAAGAATCATTTGGTAAGGTGTTCTTAAGGGAATTTATCAGCTTCCTGAAATATTTTGCCATAGCATTTATTGCTGCATTTATTATTTCAAGATATATCATTATTAACGCAGTAGTTCCTACTGGTTCAATGACCAACACTATCATGGAACATGACAGGCTTATTGGTTTCAGGCTGTCCTATGTATTCAGTGAACCTGAACGTGGTGATATTATTATATTCAAGTATCCTGACAATGAGAAAGAGAATTTTGTAAAGCGTGTAATCGGTATTCCAGGTGATGTTATTGAGATTTCTGATGGACATGTCACTGTCAATGGTGAAGTTCTTGATGAACCTTACATAAGAGAGCCAATGGAAACTCCTACAGAGCTTACCTATATTGTTCCTGAAGACAGTTATTTCGTTATGGGTGATAACCGTAACAACTCCAAGGATTCAAGATACTGGCAGACGACTCACTATGTGAAAAAAGACCAGATACTGGCAAAAGCCATATTCAAGTATTTTAATACCCAGGAAAAAAGAATTGATTTCAAAATTTTAAAATAATAATTATAAAATATCGATATATGTCAATACTAAACATGTCGGATGAATCCGGCATGTTTTTTATTTGGAAATGGAGGATAAATTAATGGCTTCTTTAGGTTGTAATGCCTGCGGATGTACTCATAACGAAGACAACTGCTGCTGTCTTTCGTCTATCCATGTAAAGGGTAGTTCAGCAGACAGCGTTGATGGTACATGCTGTGGTAATTTCATTGATCAGGGCGACACTGCAAAAAACTCAGCAGAAAGTCCAAAAATCACTCTTAATGTATCCTGTGACGCAACTAACTGTGTGCACAATTCTGACAAGGTATGTGTAGCTGACCACATTGATATCTCAGGTCTATGTGCTTCTGAGAGCTGTGATACAGTATGTGCATCCTTCCAGTGCAGATAATCTGTCTCTGGTTTTTGCCGCCTTCTTGATTTTACCATTTACTTTTCGAACAAATGTTTGTATAATGGTTTATATCAAGGAGGCGGTAATTATGTCATATACAAGTTCATATTCCACATTCAATCCAGCATGTATGTCTCTGGTGCCTGTTATCGCCTCATACAACACAGCCGGTGAAATTCGGCCTTTATATGTACGGATTGAGGATATTTCCTATAAGATAGTCTCATGCAAATTCATATCATCTGTGGCACTTCTCCGGTTTAAATGCCAGATTATAGATAATAATATTCTCCGTCCCCTGGAGCTCACGTACCACCCTAAGGAGTTCATCTGGACAATCCCGTTAGTGTAAAAGCAGGACAGCCGGAATAAGCAGTTCAGATAAACTGACAAACTGCTTATTCCGGCTGTCCCTCAATATAATCACCAAAAATTATGCTCTTGAAAGATACTCACCTGTACGTGTATCAATCTTAATCTTCTCACCCTGGTTAACAAATAATGGAACCATGATTCTTGCGCCTGTCTCAAGTACAGCTGGCTTAGTAGCACCTGTAGCTGTATCCCCCTTAACGCCTGGCTCTGTCTCTGTAACTTCAAGCTCTACGTTAATAGGTGGCTCAATTGAGAATACCTTGCCATTATGAGAACACAACTTAACTATCTCGTTCTCCTTAACAAACTTTAATGAATCACCTACATCTTCAGCAGCTAAACCAATCTGCTCAAATGTCTCTGTATCCATGAAGTTGTAAATATCTCCATCTGAATAAAGATACTGATACTCTTTTCTATCAATATGAGCAAGATCAAACTTCTCTGTTGGTCTGAATGACTTTTCAACAACACCGCCACTGACAATATTCTTTAACTTAGTTCTAACGAAAGCTGCACCCTTACCAGGCTTAACATGCTGGAACTCAATAATCTGCCAGATACCGTTGTCCATCTGAATTGTAATACCGTTCTTAAAATCTCCTGCGCTTACCATTCTTTGGTATACCTCCTAAATCTCAATAGCTTAGAATATTTTATAATAAATTACGGCTTATGTCAAGCACAGCCTCCATTGCATACAGATATCCCTTAAGTCCAAGACCTACCACCTGTCCGTTGCACACAGGAACTGTCACAGAAGTATGTCTGAACTCCTCTCTTCTGTGAACATTAGATATATGGACCTCTATCTTAGGAATATCCTCAATTGAGCCAAGGGCATCTCTTATTGCAATACTATAATGAGTATATGCTCCCGGATTGATAACTATTCCACTAACCTTCTCATAGTAAGCCTTCTGTATCCTGTCAATAATCGCTCCCTCAGAATTATTCTGGAATACCTCCACTTCAACACCCAGTTCTTTCGCTTTATCCTCAATCATGTTAACAAGGGTGCCATAATTGTCCTGTCCATATATTCCCTTCTCACGTATTCCCAGAAAATTAATATTAGGTCCGTTAATAACAAGTATCTTCTCCATAATATTGTCATACCTCCAAAGCTTTAATAAATCTTAATATCTCGTTATATATCTGCTGAAAAGACCTGCCTGACGTATCCACTATAATGTCTGCTGCATCTGTATATATGTCTTCACGCTGTTCCATCAGATTCTCGATTTTCTCCCTAACATTGCCTCCGGCTAACAGTGGTCTTTTCGTATCACCCTTAAGGCGGCGTTCCAATTCATCAATCCCTGTCTTTAAGTAAACAACTCTTCCAGTCTGTCTTAAGAATGCTCTGTTTACTGGTCTTACTGGAAGGCCTCCTCCCACAGAGACAACAATTTTATCACTTCTTAAAGACAGGCTTTCTGCCATACCAGTCTCTAAATCCCTGAAATATTCTTCCCCTTCGGCTGCAAATATATCATTAATTGTCCTGTTCTGCTGTTCCTCTATTAACTGGTCTGTATCAACAAATGTATATCCATGTTCCTTTGCCAGCCAGTTCCCAAAGGTTGTCTTACCACAGCCCATAAATCCAATCAGCACAAGGCTATCCTTATTCATTGATTCCCATTGCCTCCTTCATGGATTCATACACCCTGTCAGCCATATCCTTTGAAACGCTGCAGTTATTCCATATCTCAAAAGCAGCGACTCCCTGATACAGCAGCATCTTAAGACCATTGTACGCAGGTTTGCCCTGATTGCTTAATATCTTCATGAACCTGGTGGTATATGGGTTATATATAATATCAACTCCAGCCCCTACTTTCCTGTAGAAGTTCTCATCCTTAATAAGAACATTATCTACATCAGGATACAGTCCTACACTTGTAGTCTGTATTGCAACATATCCATCCCCCTGCAGAGCGCAAGCCTGGTCAATAGAAACCGCCTTAACTGAATCAATTCCATAATACCCATTAACAGCCTCAGCAATATTCTGTGCCTTTTCTACAGTTCTGTTGATAACTGTTATTGATGATGCTCCTCTGGATGCACATAAGAATGCAATAGCTCTTGCAGCTCCTCCGGCACCAATTATCAACACCGGATTATCCTTAATACATACATTCTCTTCCTCCAGCTCTCTTGCCAGACCAAGAATATCAGTATTATACCCTTTATAGCCCCCATCAACCCTTGCCAGTGTGTTAACTGCACCGATTGCCTCTGCCAGGGGATCAATCTCCTTCAGGGAACGCATAACTGCCTGCTTGTGTGGAACAGTCACATTCATTCCCAGTATATCCAGTGCATAGGCACCCTTCACAGCAGCTTCAACCTGATTCTCTTCCACCTTAAATGTTGTATATACCAGATCAATACCCATTATATCAGCCAATGTGTTATGAATAACCGGAGATATTGAATGTCCTACCGGATTACCAATAAGACCACACACTCTGGTTGTTCCTTTTATGTTATTCAATGATTTCACCAAACCTTTCAATTATCATCTACAGAGTAGTAATTGCTTATCTTTACTGCCTTCCTGAAAAAGAAATGCATAACAATCCTTTCCAGATACCTCTTTAAAACTATCTGAATCTCCTCATGCTTTGCAATAGGCTTTACAAGAAAGCTTTCCACCCCAGCTCTGTTGGCACCCCACACATCTGTAAATATCTGGTCACCCACAAAAAAAGTTTTATCTTTCCCCATGCCCATAATCTCTGCTGCCCTGATATAATTCTTAGGTGATGGTTTTCCCGCCTTGCTGACATAGCAGGAATTAACCTTATCAGCCAGAGGCTTTACCCGGCCTTCACTGTTATTGGATATGATACAGGTCTTAAATCCCTGATTGTGAAGTTCTTTAAACAAAGTCTCTGCCTTGTCATTAACAGGTGCTCCATGCTCCACCAGTGTATTATCAACATCAAAAATTATTCCTCTGTATCCCTGTCTGTAAAGTTCATCATAAGCAATATCGTATGCCGAATCATAGAATCTATCCGGATAAAACTGTTTAAACATATCTAACCTGCTCAAAATACTATTTTAAAATTTTCTTAATCTCGTCCATGAAAGTATTAACATCTTTAAATTCCCTGTATACAGACGCAAATCTTACATAGGCCACCTCATCTAACTTCTTTAACTCCTCCATTACGATGGCACCAATTGTAGTTGTTGGGATTTCTTTCTCACCAATATTGAAAATTTTCGTCTCAATCTCATCAACCATAGCGTTAATGCTTGAAATTGATACAGGGCGCTTATGGCATGAACGCACAATACCTGCCACAATCTTTTCTCTGTCATAAGGTTCTCTGTTGTTATCTTTCTTAATAACAATCAAAGGCATAGTCTCTACCTTCTCATAGGTTGTAAATCTCTTACCACACGACTCGCACTGACGTCTTCTTCTGATTGAACTGTCGTCAGTTGGTCTTGAATCAATAACCTTTGTATTATCATTGCCACAAAATGGACACTTCATTGAAAATACCTCCGAACACAAGAATATAAATTAAATTATACGTAAAAATCCCTTTCCGGTCAACATTAAAAATGGTTATTCTTCCCAGTATTAAACAGTGAACTTGGGGTAATCATAACAAATAGAAATCTATTAACTTGCCGGGAGGTGAACATGGCTTCATATAAAGTCGAAATATGTGGTGTTAACACTGCAACTCTGCCACTTCTTAATGCAAAAGAAAAAGAGGAACTGCTGAAAAAAATAAAGCAGGGAGACAAGGATGCCAGAGATAAATTCATTAAAGGAAATCTTCGTCTTGTATTAAGTATTGCCCACAGATTCGCCCAGTCAGGAGAAGATGTGGACGACCTTTTTCAGATTGGCTGTGTAGGAATGATTAAAGCCATAGATAATTTTGACATAAGCCAGAATGTGCAATTCTCCACCTATGCTGTTCCTATGATAGCCGGTGAAATAAAACGGTATTTGAGAGACTCTACCAACTCCATAAGAGTCAGCAGGTCCATAAGAGACACTGCATTTAAAGCTCTTAAAGCAAAAGAAATGCTTCTTAATGCAAAACAATGCGAACCTACTATCACGGAGATTGCCAATGAAATCGGTGTTCCCAGGGAAGAGATAGTAATGGCTCTGGAAGCTATACAGAGTCCTGTATCAATTTATGAGCCACTGTACACTGATGGAAATGATACCCTGTGTATATGTGACCAGATAAAGGACAGAAAAAACCAGGAGGAAACTGTGGTTAATAACCTGGCATTAAAGGATGCCCTGGCAAAACTGTCTGATCGGGAAAGACAGATTATCAAGATGCGGTTCTTTGACTGCAAAACCCAGATGGAAACTGCCAGTGAAATAGGAATATCCCAGGCCCAGGTAAGCAGACTTGAAAAATGCGCTTTAAAAGCCATGAAAAACAACCTGTCCTGATGAATATAATATAAAAAGCATATAAATGTGATGTTATGAGATTATGTGAATTAAGAAATAAGGACGTAATCAATGGATGTGACTGCAAAATACTTGGCACAGTATGTGACATTGAATTCGACATGTGCACCGGATGTATTCAGGCTCTTATTGTTCCGGGGCCAGGACGTATCTGTGGTTTATTTGGCAGGGATATTGAATATATTATTCCCTTTAAATGTGTAAAGTGTATTGGACCTGACGCTGTTCTTGTTGAAGTTAATACCGAAAAAATCACCCATAAATGTATATAAAAAACTCTAATAATTCCAAATTATATTGAAAATACTTATGTTTTGCATTAAAATGTTAGTAGATTTTTTAAGGAACGTAAGAAAGGACGGATTATAATGGGTGACAGATACGTTGCATATGTTGGCAGCTATACTCATGAATCAAGCAAGGGATTATATCTGTTTGACATGGATGTAGAAAAGGGACGAATCAGCAAAAGGAATGAATATGAGCTTGACAATCCTTCATATATCACTATATCCCACAGTAAGAAATTCCTATACGCAATATGTGACCAGGGTGTAGCTTCATATGCCATAAAGGATGATGGTGAACTGGAACAGCTTAATGTTGCATCTATAAATGGTATGAGAGGATGTCATATCAGTATTACGAAGAATGACACCTACTTAGTTGTGTCAGGTTACCATGATGGTAAGATAACTGTAATGTCTCTTAAAAAGGATGGACGTGTAGGAGATATTACTGACGAGGTATTCCACAAGGGAATGGGCAGCATTGCAGAGCGTAATTTCAGGCCTCATATCAGCTGGTCTGCATTCACTCCTGATGAGGAGCTTCTCTGTGTATGTGATCCTGGAATTGACCAGATTAAATTATATGAATTTAATCACAATAATGGCAAAATCAAGCTTTACGATATTATTCGTTCACAGCTTGAATCAGCTCCACGCCAGATATTATTCAGCCAGGACGGCAAATTTGCCTATGTCCTATGCGAACTGAAAAACTTTATCAATGTATATTCCTATGATAAAGAAGCAGAATCAGGACGTTTTGAGCTTATACAGAATATATTCACTGTAAGAAAAGACCATAAGAGCAACAGTTCTGCAGCTAATATTATCATGGCTAATGACGGAAACAATCTAATATGCTCTAATGCAGGGGATAATACTGTTACAATATATAGTGTGGACAAGGCATCAGGTATGTTAAGCAGTATTTCTTCTCTCCCTGTAAGCGGTGATTATCCTAAGTACATTGCCATGTTCCCTGATGACAAGCATTTGTTATCTATGAATAATCAGGGTA
>CALZFR010000035.1 GCA_945648485.1 uncultured Eubacterium sp.
GTGCTGGCGAAGTGTAATCCATACGGCGCCGCAGCACTAAGATTTCTTCTAATGTTCCAAACCCTGCCACTGTAGCCCTCGTTGCTGCTGCGCAGCTCCCTCGGGGAGGCACACGCCTCAAAAAAATGGGAACTGCCGGGGCGGAGGGGATGTTGGGGATTGTACACTGAGGATTGGGAGGATGCAGAGGATGGGGATTGTGCGTTGGTGAAGGAGTATGGGGATTGCACACTGTGGATTGAGAGGGGGATGTTGGGGATTGTGCGCTCAGGGATTGGGAGGAGGGAAAGATGGGGATTGTGTACGGATAGGAGAATGGGGAGAATATTGGGAGGGGATGGGGCATAATATAGCATGAGAACAGGTTTAAAGCGAAAAATGCATGGATAGAAAGCTTTATATTGTAATGTCGGTTCTGCTTCTGGTGGGGGTGTCTGTGGCTGCTTTAGTATGCCTGCCGGGCAGGGGTAAGAGTAGTATGGTATCGGGGGATACGGACCCGGAATATTACAGGGAGGATGAAAATGGCAATGTGCTCAGATTAGATGGCGGAAATGGAGCAAACGGGAGCGTAGAAGATGAATATGAAGGAGTTATTGAGAATCTGCCTGACTTTGACGGAAGCGGATACACTGTAATTATTGATGGGGGACATGGCGGCAGTGATCCGGGAAAGACTAAGGGGGATGTGATGGAGAAGGATATTAACCTGGTGGTGGCTGGAAAGCTGGAAAAAGCTCTTAAGGCACTGGGATATAATACTGTGATGACAAGAACATCTGATAAGGGATTATATGTGGAGACAGATACTAATAAGAAGAGGGCTGATCTTAAAAAGAGATGTGATATAGCCAATTCTTCAGGAGCGGATATATGTGTCAGTATCCATCAGAACAGCTTTGAGAGCAGCAGTGTGTCAGGGGCACAGGTGTTTTATTACACATATTCCCCAGAAGGTAAGACACTGGCTACGTGCCTCCAGCAATCTCTTAAGGAAAATCTTGACAGTGGAAATAAGAGAGTAGAGAAGCCGGATAAATCATATTATCTTCTGATTCACTCCAAGATTCCTACGGTGATTGTGGAGTGTGGATTTCTTACTAACCCTTCTGAACTTAAACTTCTTCTTGATAATGATTATCAGAATAAAATAGTTTATGCAATAATTATGGGAATAAATAAATATTTTACTTCATAAATTCTTTCCGTTGTTGTACAATGTCATTCGGAGGACAGTGATGCATGCATTTGGCTAAAATGTGTGGGCAGCATACTGGAAGATTATTATGAAGACTATTATTTCTACAATCAGACATGATGAAAAAGATGATGAAATATATAAAAAGGCAGCCAAGATTTTACAGAATGGGGGATTGGTTGCATTTCCAACAGAGACGGTGTATGGACTGGGGGCAGATGCGTTAAACAGTGATGCCTCTGCAAAGATATATGCAGCTAAAGGCAGACCTTCAGATAATCCGCTGATAGTCCACATTGCTGATGAAGAGGATTTATATAAGCTTTCCTGTGATGTTAATGATTATGCAAAGAAACTTGTAAAGGCTTTCTGCCCGGGACCAATAACTATGATTTTGAAGAAAACGGACATGGTTCCAGATACAATTACAGGAGGACTTGATACAGTGGCAATCCGTATGCCAAGTCATCCAGTGGCAAGAAGACTTATTAAGGATTCGGGTATATATATTGCTGCACCAAGTGCCAACACATCGGGAAAACCAAGTCCTACAAGGGCCAGTCATGTCATTCATGATATGGATGGACGAATAGATATGATTATTGCAGATGATACTGTTGATATAGGGGTAGAATCTACTATTGTTGATATCAGTGGTGATATGCCCACAATATTAAGACCGGGATTCATTACCCTGGAACAGGTTAAGGAAGTCCTGGGTAAAGCCCAGATGGACCCTGCTATTACAGAGGGGGTTGCAGCTGGTGTTACACCTAAGGCTCCCGGAATGAAATACAAGCATTACGCCCCTAATGCAAAGATTACTATTGTTAAAGGGCAACAGGATAAGGTTATTGAGGCGGTAAACCGGATGGCAGTGGAAAGCAGCAGGAGTGGACATAATGTGGCAGTTATGGCATCGAGTGAGACAGCGCCTTTGTATACTGCCGGACAGGTTATCGATATGGGGAGCCGTAATGACGAAGCGGAAACTGCAAGAAAACTGTTCGCAGTGCTTCGCCAGTTTGACGAAAGTGGTGTTGATGTAGTATATTCAGAGAGCTTTCCTACAGATGATGTGGGACAGGCTGTTATGAACAGGCTGATTAAGGCAGCTGGTCACACAGTTATAGAGGTGAGTTGATGAATACTTACAACAAGGTTATATTTGTATGTATGGGAAATACCTGCAGAAGCCCCATGGCTGCTACTATAATGAAGCATGAACTGGAAAAATGTGGTCTTGACCATATTGCGGTGGAGTCAAGAGGACTGGTAGTTCTTTTTCCAGAGCCATATAATCCCAAAGCTGTGGCGGTGGCATCAAAACATGGGATGATTATTCCTAACAATCACGCTACACAGATTGATAACAGGGATTTTGGCAGAGACACATTGTGTTTAGTGATGAACCAGCCAATGAAGGCTAAGGTTTATAATACATTTGATAAAGCAATTAACGTATACACCATAGGGGAGTTTTCTGGTGATCTGGAAGCAGATGTGAAGGACCCATATGGCAAGGGCGTAGAAGAGTATGACAAATGCTTTACCCAGCTTGAAGGAATGCTTGGCAAGGCAGCTCATAATATAAAAAAGGCGTTGGATGACAGCGCAGAAAAGAGAAAGGAAGAAAAATATGATAGCAATTGGATGTGACCACGGCGGAGTTGAACTTAAGGATGAAATCGTAAAGCACCTTGAGAAAAAAGGAATTGAGTGCAAGGATGTAGGATGCTATACCAGTGAATCCTGCGATTATCCTGTATATGCAAAGAAGGTCACAGACCTTATTACCAGCAAAGAATGCAAGGAGGGAATACTTGTATGCGGAACTGGCATTGGAATGAGCATAGCTGCCAATAAGGTTAAGGGAATCAGGGCTGCTGTATGTGGAGACTGCTTTTCAGCCCAGGCCACCAAGGAGCATAATAATGCAAATGTGCTCTGCCTTGGAGCAAGGGTGGTGGGAACTGGCCTTGCATTGAAGATTGTTGATACATTTCTGGAAACAGAGTTTTCTAACGGTGAGAGACACGTAAGAAGAATTGATATGCTGGAGCAGTAATATATATATTCAGTGATGGAAGATAAATACATTTGCGGAAACGGAGAAAACTATGAGCGACAAAAGACTTGACTATATATCATGGGATGAGTACTTTATGGGTGTTGCCAAGATGGCAGCCTTAAGGTCAAAGGATCCTAATACTCAGGTTGGAGCATGTATTGTGAGCCGTGACAACAAGATATTATCCATGGGATACAATGGTCTTCCAATTGGATGCTCGGACGATGATTTTCCATGGGCACGGGAGGGAGAACCTCTGGACAACAAGTACATGTATACTACCCACAGTGAACTGAATGCCATACTTAATTACAGGGGAGGCAATCTGGAGAATGCGAAGATATATGTTACACTGTTTCCATGTAATGAGTGTGCCAAAGCTATCATACAGTCAGGAATTAAGACAGTTGTGTATGAATGTGATAAATACGAGAATACCCCTTCGGTTATTGGCTCTAAAAGGATGCTTAAGGCTGCAGGTGTGGAAATTATCAAGTACAAGCCTTCAGGCCGTAAGATAACATTTGAATTATGATGTGTAGAATTGCGGGAGTTGCATAGCAACGGAGCAATTCGTGTATCAGGATGATATATAAAGAAACTGGACAGCTACTTCGTGTAGCTGTCCAGTTTGTTTACATATTCTTTAAATTCACCGGAGTAGATAACATTAAGAAGGCTGTCCAGGCGGCGAAGTGCCGTATCCAGAAGCTGGTCTGATATAACATGCTCCTTGTGGGCATCTGCCAGTTCATCTAAATCAACAACTCTAACCAATCCATTATTATCAATAATTACATCTGCAAGCAGGTCTGTGAACACATAAGTTTCTGTGTCAGAATCAAAGCTTGTGTCTATAATATCACAGTAAATATATCGGAGATTGTGATCTGAATCAAAGAATTTGCTGATTTTCCACCCGTTAGAGATACAGTAGAAAGACACTCCGTGGGAAAAATCCTGCTTGGGATGAAGAGTTTCCCATTGTGTAATAAGGCAGTTGTCATCTGAATATACAATAATGTCATCCTTCAGGTGAATACACTCATCTGGTATCAGTCTTTTACGATACAGCGTAGGCATGGCAGAACCTCCTTTAATAATTTCATAAAATAGTTAGAAATTATTTATAAATTTTTAGTATTTTCAAAATTATTATTAGAATTATAACAATTAGAGGGACATATTTCAATTCTTACTTAAAGAAAAAAGACAAATTAAATAGACTTTTAGCCGCATAAATGTTAAAATAGTGGCAAACATCATTTGAGAGGATAGATTGATGAGTGGGAAGGGATCTGGATTACGCAATATAGTTCTCATATCCCAGGTTGCCATAGCTGTGATGGTGCCCATATTCCTGTGTGTGGCAATTGGAGTATGGCTGGATAACAGGTTTGGGACGTGGCTCACAGTGCCACTGCTGATTCTTGGAATACTGGCTGGCGGAAGGAATGCTTATGTTCTGGTAACGAATGTGGTCAGACAGGAGGAAGAGAAAAGAAAGAAAGCACTGGAAGAAGATATTATGAGAAAAGTCGCCAATGCTAACAATGCAGGTGACCAGAAGAAGGATCTCTAGAACGAATCAGGAGAATGATAATGTTAGAAAAGGTAAAAAGTATGAATGAGGCTTTGCCTGTAATGTATCTGCTGGATTTAATATATCTGGTATTAGGTGAGGTTATTATTCTTATATTATTCCCGGAGCCGGCACAGTATGCTGTTGGATTTCTTGCGGGAGTCCTTTATGCAGTATTTGCATCATATCATCTGGGCTATCGTATTCATCGTGTGGTGTACGGGCGGGCGAACACGACCAGAACCCTTGTAATCGGTTATTTTGTAAGATTGCTTGTAATGGTGGCTCTGTTTGCTGTTCTCTACTATTTCAATATAGGAGATTTGATTGCAGCTCTTATAGGAATGTTTGCCATGAAGATTTCTGCATATCTGCAGCCTTCTGCGGCAAAGTTCGTTCAAAAACTTAAGAAAAGGGGGTGAAAATGTGGGAATCGCAGGTGTGACATCTATGGTGGCACTGGACAGCAGTTTCATGATAAGATCCCTGTACTCATTCAGGATACCGGGCATTGATTATGATTTCAGTATTAATACCACCCATGTGGCAATGCTGTTTGTATCCTTGTTAATTCTTATTCTTGCAATAGTTGCAAGAGTACAGCTTAATAAGGTTAAGGATGATGAGACACCGGGAATGTTTATGAATGCTGTGGAACTTGTGGTTGAGATGTTAGAGACCATGGTTAATGGCATTATGGGTAAGAATGCTAACAAGTTTGTGAATTATCTCTCGACTTTGTTTCTGTTTATTATCATATCCAATATTTCCGGATTGTTCGGATTAAGACCACCAACTGCAGACTATGGTGTAACGCTGAGTCTTGGTCTGATTACATTCGTCCTGATACAGTTTAATGGTATCAAGAAGAATAAGATTAAGCATTTTACAGCATTATTCCAGCCTATATGGTTTTTGTTCCCAATCAATCTGATTGGAGAGTTTGCGGTGCCATTGTCACTTTCATTGCGTCTGTTTGGTAATATCATGTCGGGAACAGTTCTTATGGGTCTGATATACGATTTGTTAAAGCCATTTACAATCGGATATCCAGCTTTGCTTCATGCATATTTCGACTTGTTCTCAGGATGTATCCAGGCATATGTATTCTGTATGTTGACGATGGTATATGTTAACGACAAGATTGCTGATTAGGTATCAGCACTGATTTAAGAAAGTAATTAAATTTAAGATGGAGGATTTAACAATGAATATTAGTGGACAGGAATTTATTCAGGCTATGTCAGCAATTGGTGCTGGTATTGCAATGATAGCAGGTGTCGGCCCTGGTATTGGACAGGGTATTGCAGCTGGTTATGGTGCCAGCGCTGTAGGACGTAACCCAGGCGCTAAGTCTGATATTACATCAACAATGTTACTTGGACAGGCCGTTGCCGAGACAACAGGTCTTTACGGTTTCGCTGTTGCTATTATCTTAATGTTTGTTAAGCCTTTTAAATAAATTTGTTTTAGATAAAGGTTTTATTACATTAAATTATACAGCTGGAAGGAGGCTAAAATATTGAATTCCCTGAGTACATTTATTGCTCTGACGGATGATGGCCGTTTGTTCGGCTTGGATTATCAGCTTCTTCTTGATGCTGCCATTACCGCAGTTAATGTGTTTATATTGTTTGTGCTTCTTTCATATATCTTATTTAAGCCTGTAAGAAGTATGCTTAAAAAAAGGCAGGATAAGATAACTAATGACAGAGAGACAGCCAAAGCCGACAGAGAGAGCGCATTGGCATTGAAGCAGGAGTATGAGGAGAAGCTTAAGGCAATAGATAAAGAAGCAGAAAGCATCTTAAGCGAGGCCAGAAAGGTTGCCAAGCACAATGAAACTAAGATTGTGGAGGAGGCAAAGGCTGAGGCTGCAAGAATCATTGAGCGGGCTAATACTGAGGCAGAGCTTGAGAAGCAGAAATGCGCTGACGAAGTTAAGCAGCAGATTATCGCTGTGTCACAGCTTATGGCAGCCAAGGTTGTTGCTAATTCTTTGACTGAAGCAGACAGCCGGGCGTTAATTGAGCAGACTTTGAATGAAATGAGTGAGAGCACATGGCAAAGTTAGCAGCTACAACATATGGTGATGCATTATTTGAGCTTGCTGTTGAAGAGTCAAAGACAGATGCTTTGTATGAACAGGCACAGACAGTTCTTACAGCATTTGAGGACAATGGCGAGATTGGCAGATTATTGAATCATCCAAAGATAATAAAAGAAGAGAAGATTAAATTCTTAAAAGATGTTTTTGGACAGATGGTGTCAGGAGATATAATGGGATTCCTGACTATTATGGTGACCAAGGACAGACAGTCAGACATAGTTGCTGCTTTAAAGTATTTCTGTGGCAGAATTCTTGAATATAAGAAGATAGGAATTGCCTATGTTACCACAGCAAAGCCCCTGGATGATAAAACCAGGGAGGAGGTTGTGGAGAAGCTTCTTAAGACAACAGATTACGTGGATTTCCACATGAATTATAATGTGGATGAAAGTCTTATCGGAGGCATGATTATAAGAATTGGCGACAGAGTAGTGGACAGCAGTATTAAAACAAAACTAGATGAGCTTGCAAGGGACCTTAAAAAGGTTCAGCTGGTGTAGGCTTATACTTTAATAGAAAGAGGGTGCGTTGGCTCCATGAATTTAAGACCGGAAGAAATCAGCTCTGTTATCAAAGAGCAGATTAAAAGATATTCAACCGAACTTGAAGTGTCAGATGTAGGTACTGTAATTCAGGTGGCAGATGGTATCGCACGTATCCATGGTCTGGAAAAGGCTATGCAGGGAGAACTTCTTGAATTCCCTGGAGAGGTTTACGGAATGGTGTTAAACCTTGAGGAAGATAATGTTGGTGCCGTTTTGCTGGGTGATTCCCGCAATATTAATGAGGGTGACACTGTAAAAACAACTGGACGAGTTGTTGAGGTTCCAGTAGGTGACGCTTTGGTAGGAAGAGTAGTTAATGCATTAGGACAGCCAATTGATGGTAAGGGACCTGTAAGCACAGATAAGTTCCGCCAGATTGAGAGAGTGGCACCTGGTGTAATTACCAGAAAGTCAGTTGATACACCACTTCAGACTGGTATCAAGGCTATTGATGCAATGGTTCCAATCGGAAGAGGACAGAGAGAGTTAATTATCGGAGACCGTCAGACTGGTAAGACAGCTATAGCTATTGATACAATTATCAACCAGAAGGGTCAGAATGTAAAATGTATCTATGTTGCAATCGGACAGAAAGCGTCAACAGTTGCAAGCATAGTTAAGACACTGGAAGAATTTGGCGCTATGAGTTATACAACTGTAGTTGCCTCAACTGCAAGTGAGCTTGCTCCATTGCAGTATATTGCACCTTATGCAGGATGTGCCATAGGAGAGGAATGGATGGAGAACGGAGAGGATGTGCTTATTGTATATGACGATTTGAGCAAGCATGCAGCTGCTTACCGTACACTTTCTCTTCTTCTTAAGAGACCACCAGGACGTGAGGCTTACCCTGGAGATGTATTCTATCTTCATTCAAGACTTCTTGAGAGAGCAGCCAGAATGTCAGATGAGTACGGCGGAGGTTCGCTTACAGCACTGCCTATTATTGAAACCCAGGCAGGAGATGTATCTGCCTACATTCCAACTAATGTAATCTCTATTACAGATGGCCAGATTTATCTTGAAACTGAGATGTTCAATTCAGGTTTTAGACCAGCGGTTAACGCAGGTCTTTCTGTATCGCGAGTTGGTGGTGCAGCACAGATTAAAGCCATGAAGAAGATGGCTGCTCCTATCCGTGTGGATCTGGCACAGTACAGAGAACTGGCATCATTTGCACAGTTTGGTTCAGAGCTGGATGCTGATACCAAGGAGAAGCTGGAACAGGGCGAAAGAGTTAAGGAAATGCTTAAACAGCCACAGTATAAGCCAATGCCTGTAGAGTATCAGGTAATTATTATATATGCTGTTACCAGGAAATATGCATTGGATATTCCAGTGGATAAAATTCTTGATTTCCAGGAAGCACTGTTTGAGCTGATTGATACGAAGTATCCTCAGATACCAGAATCAATCAGAAGCGAAAAAGTCTTAAACGATGATACAGAGAAGCTTCTTATTGACGCGATTACAGAGGTTAAGAAGACATTTAATAAGTAGAAGGGTGAATGGAGGTAATTGGTTATGGCCTCGATGAGAGACATAAAAAGACGAAGAGACAGTATTGAAAGTACCGGTCAGATTACCAAAGCCATGAAGCTCGTTTCCACTGTTAAGCTGCAAAAGGTAAAGAGCAGGGCTGAGAAGACAAAGCCATACTCTGACCTTATGTATGAAACAGTTAGTAATATACTTGCAAAGTCTGGTAATATTAACCACAAGTTCCTGAAACCCGGAAAATCCAATAAGAAAGCAATTATTGTGATTACTTCCAACAGGGGTCTTGCAGGTGGATATAATTCTAATATTACTAAGCTGATTACAAACAGCACAATTCCAAAGGACGATATATATATATATGCTATAGGCAGCAAGGGCAGGGAAGTTCTTGAAAGAAAGGGATATGACATAAGAGCTGATTATTCAGATGTGATTAATGAGCCGTTATATACCGATGCCAAGCAGATATGCGACAAGCTGATTGATGATTATGTTAATGGGGAAATCGGCGAAATATATCTGGCATATACATCATTCAAGAACACAGTTGTACATGTTCCTAAGCTTATAAAGCTTCTTCCTGTGGATGCAGAAGCTGTTAAGGAAGATTCGGACGCTGATTCTACACCGATGAATTATGAGCCTAATGACGAGGAAGCATTAAATCTTATTATTCCTAAATATGTCTGCTCCCTTGTGTATGGTGCATTAATAGAGGCGGTAGCCAGTGAGAATGGCGCACGTATGCAGGCGATGGATAACGCCACAAGCAATGCGGAAGAGATGATTGAAGATTTGTCACTGAAGTTTAACAGGGCAAGACAGGCTTCTATTACTCAGGAGCTTACAGAGATTATTTCTGGCGCTAATGCCATCGAATAAATATATTAAATATGGAGGCAAAAATGGCAGATAAGAATATTGGTAAAATTACTCAGATTGTCGGTGCCGTACTGGATATTAAGTTTCAGGACGGAAACCTGCCTGAGATTAACTCAGCTATCAATATTACCCGTCAGAATGGAGAACGTCTTGTTGTGGAAGTAGCACAGCATCTTGGAGATGACACTGTAAGATGTATTGCTATGGGTCCAACAGACGGACTTGTTCGTGGCATGGATGCTGAAGCAACAGGTGCCCCAATATCTGTACCGGTAGGAGAGAATACACTGGGAAGAATATTCAATGTATTGGGTGAACCTATAGATAATGAACCAGCCCCACAGGTTGAGAAATATATGCCTATTCACAGAAAAGCACCTTCATTTGAGGAGCAGGCAACATCTACAGAGATGCTGGAGACAGGTATCAAGGTAGTTGATCTTCTCTGCCCTTATCAGAAGGGTGGTAAGATTGGTCTGTTTGGTGGTGCCGGAGTAGGTAAGACAGTACTTATCCAGGAGCTTATCAGAAATATTGCTACTGAACATGGTGGATATTCAGTATTTACCGGTGTTGGTGAGCGTACAAGAGAGGGTAACGACCTGTATTATGAGATGAAGGAATCAGGAGTTATCGAGAAGACTACCATGGTATTCGGTCAGATGAACGAACCACCAGGAGCCAGAATGAGAGTTGGTCTTACAGGTCTTACAATGGCGGAGTATTTCCGTGATGAAGGTGGAAAGGATGTACTTCTTTTCATTGATAATATTTTCAGATTTACACAGGCAGGTTCTGAGGTTTCAGCTCTGCTGGGCCGTATGCCATCTGCGGTTGGTTACCAGCCAACACTTCAGACAGAGATGGGTGCCCTGCAGGAGAGAATTACATCAACCAAGAGTGGATCTATCACATCTGTACAGGCTGTATATGTGCCTGCCGATGACCTTACAGACCCTGCTCCAGCTACAACATTTGCCCATCTGGATGCTACAACAGTTCTTTCCAGATCAATTGTTGAGCTTGGTATCTATCCAGCGGTAGACCCATTGGAATCAACATCAAGAATTCTTGATCCAAGAATTGTTGGTGAGGAGCATTACAAGGTTGCACGTATGGTTCAGGAGATCTTACAGAAGTACAAGGAACTTCAGGATATTATTGCTATTCTTGGTATGGATGAGCTTTCAGAGGATGATAAGCTTGTTGTATCAAGAGCAAGAAAGGTTCAGAGATTCCTTTCACAGCCTTTCTTCGTAGCAGGACAGTTTACTGGCCTTGAGGGAAGATATGTGCCAATTAATGAGACAATTCAGGGCTTTAGGGAGATTATCGAAGGAAAGTATGACGATATTCCAGAGAGTTATTTCTTAAACTGCGGCAATATTGATGATGTTCTTGCAAAGGTGAAGTAAGGAGATAAGTGTATGGCCGATAGTTTTGAGTTAATTGTTAATACGCCTGAAAGGGAGTTTTACCGTGGCAGTGTTACCATGGTGGAGCTGGTTACCACAGAGGGCGAAATCGGCGTGTATGCTAAGCATATTCCGCTGACAGCAGTAATTGCTCCAGGAGTTCTTAAAATCCATGAAGACAGCCATATTAAGAAAGCTGCTATTCATGGCGGAATTGTTGAGATATTAAAGGATAAGGTTACTGTATTGGCAGAAGTGGCAGAGTGGCCGGAAGAAATTGATGTCAACAGGGCTAATGAGGCTAGAATAAGAGCTGAACGAAGGATTAAGGGTAACGAGGCTAATGTTGATATGGTAAGAGCTGAGTCAGCTCTTAAGCGTTCTCTTGCAAGACTTGGAGCAGTTGACTAACAAAATAGTATGTATAAAC
Source organism: uncultured Eubacterium sp. (assembly GCA_945648485.1). GTDB lineage: Bacteria > Bacillota > Clostridia > Lachnospirales > Lachnospiraceae > Lachnospira. The sequence continues at coordinate 11,734 of CALZFR010000035.1, forward strand.
CTCCTTTATATGGGAATAATCTGGTTAGATTTCCCATTGAAGGAGGTTTTTATGTTGGGAGACTTTTTATATATTATTAAATATTATTTTCAGGAGCTGGTAAAGCATAACAGTGGAAAACGCAACCGGAAAGGAGCGAAATGGACAGGAATAATTCTTCTTGTAGCTTCATGGATAGTTCTTGGAGCCAGACTGGCATATAAGAGTGATGTTAATGAGAAGAAACAGGCAGTAAGTGCATTCTCAAGTGCAATCACTAATGAATGTGAAGCCAGTGTAACAGCATATGGCAGATATAATCCGGGAAGCGTGTCAGATGGTACGAAAGTCATAATATTAACTGAAATTGCTGATAAGATAGGGATTAACAGATATGAAATCCAGGATTATTATGATGAGAAGGGGGCAGCAGTTAAATCATTAAGCCAGTCTTCGGCAAATGGAGATGTGGTGGTGAAGTTTCTGGATAAGGAACAGGACCAGTGCTATATCTATGTGGATATTATTCTGAAAAATGGTGTGGATTGTGTATATACATATGAGGAAATAGTAAGAGATATCTATGAAGATATGGGGATTGATACCTGTGTAAACGTGAATCTTACAGGAGAGATTGATGGAAGGCTGTATTCAGAGAACTGCAGGGTATACACAGAGAGTCTCATGGAAAAGGCCGGAGCAAAACAGGTGTATGCCAAGGAGTATGACGGAATCTATACTGCATACGGATATAATAAGAAAATGGATGAGTGGGTAAATATTGGCGGAAAGAAAGTAAATGTCAATGTTACAGTGAATTATAATGAGCAGACAGGCAAATCGGTAATCCATCTTGCAACTCCAATTATGCAGCAGGATTTCTAGGTGGCATATTAATGCCTTGCAGTTTTGTCATAAAGAGATTAGAATGATAGATAAAAGTGTAATACAAGTGGAGAAATAGTTATGAATATAGATGATCTGTTAGATAAATGCACTGCCAGTGAGCTGGTTGAGATTGTGCTAAGCAACAGAAAACACAAAAATACAGAAGGAGCATCTAAAGTTAAGATACGTCCTGTTAATATTAAGAATAAAACGGTTTTTCAGGCTTCTGAATATGTGGGTACACAGGTACTTCATCGGAATATGTCAGGGAAAGAACTGGCAGAATATGTGAAATCATGCCTTAATAACGATTTTAAACAGGGGCAGTTTGCATATACTGATGGTGATGGTCAGGTTTTGTGTGGAAGTAAGGGCAATATGACTGTCAAATACAAAAAATCTTCTGATACAAGAACACAGAAGGACTTAAGCCACAACAAGCAGAAAAAGTATATTCTTGAGGAAGGAAAGCCTGTGGGTTTTCTCATTGACCTGGGTGTTATGACTAAGGAAGGTAAAATCGTTGCATCCAGATA
>CALZFR010000036.1 GCA_945648485.1 uncultured Eubacterium sp.
GTAACGAAATGATATCCCCTTTTTGTGAGCTGATCAATAATCTCCACTGCAGCTGTTACAGATGAATCATAGCAGTCATGAAGAAGAATTATTTCTCTGTTGCTGGCATTGTCCACAACATTCTTTACGATTCTGCTGACATTGGATGTGTCCCAGTCATCAGGATCTATAGTCCACAGAACCGGAACCATAGATATGTTGTCAAGAAATTTCTCATCATATAGTCCATATGGTGGTCTTATATATACAACTTTTTCTCCTGTAATATCCTGAATAATCTCATTTGTCCTGCTGACTTCTGACAGTGCCTTGTCACATCCCACACTTTTAATATTAATGTGGGAATATGTATGGTTACCTATAAGATGCCCTTCTTCGTGCATTCTTTTTACGAGTTCTTTATTATTATCTGACTGTTCTATATTCTCACCAATAAGAAAAAAGGTTGCTTTAATGTCTCTTTTTTTCAATTCATCCAGCAGTCTTTCCGTATCCTTTCCATGGGGTCCATCGTCAAATGTTATTGCAATGCATTTTTCATAACAGTCCCCTGTACTGCCCTGTTCACAACCAGATTCAATCTCCTCCGCCTGTACAAAAAATGCTACCAGCAGAATAACTGCCAGCAGCACCAAATCAATTATTATTCCTATTAATAGCCTTCTGGAAACATATTTCATAATAAACCTGCCAACATATCTTATGTTATCAGTATACGTAATTCCGTTAGTTATTATACATGTTAATTCTGACCTAAGAATTCATCCATCTGACTACATACTTCTGAATAATCAAGGCCTAAAACGACTGCCAGTTCACCATACAGAAGCTTTCTTGCAGCCTGGAGCATCCTTCCATCCGCTGACTTCATCTTTCTTAATTCTTTTGCTCTCTCATTCTTAATGTTATATAGACATCTTACAAGATGTAAAAGCTTCATTGGCTCCTGTGATTTAATTGCCTCATCATACTGTAAAGGTGAAAGCTTCTCGTTAAGCCTGTCATCCTTCTTACAGTTTCTGGCTGCCTGAATCAGTTTATCAGCTTCCTTCTCTGTAATAATACCTCTCATCATTACTTTTCCGCTGTTAACAGGAGAATATATTATTCCCTTATCATCATAGACAGGCTGTAAAAAATAATACTGTCCGCTGATTCCTTTAATTGGAGGAGTTGAAATATCCTTAACCTCACACACTCCAACCACACCGTAGACAACCTTGCTTTCTATCTCAAACATATCAATGCACTCCTCTTTTCAAGTATATTAAACATCTTAAATATATCAAATAAATCAATGCAGTATCTTCATATATATTTTACATACTGTTATTTTCTAAATATATAATACACCAAAAATATGAGCATTTCAAAGAAAAATTATAAAAAACTTAAGTAATAATTGATGAAAAAAGCAGGACATATTCCTATGCCCTGCCTTTAATTATTACTATTTCATTAACAAGAAAAGTCCCTGCAAAAATTAGTAAAGGTCAACCTTACCTGCAATTCCGTTGTTAGCTACATAATAGCAAGCGTTATCCTCTGGCTTGATATAGAGAGTAACATCTTTTGAACTTGCTTTCTGCTTCTTGCAGTCAGCTGCAACCTTCTTAAGCACCTCATCATAGTCAACCTGACGGCCATTAAACTGGATATATACAGTATTCTTTGCTGCAACCTTAGCTGTTGTTTTCTTTGCTGTTGTCTTCTTTGCTGTAGTCTTCTTTGTTGCTGTTGTCTTGGCAGCTGGCTTCTTTGTCTCAGCTGGCTTCTCTGAAGCAGTCTTAGGCTTTCTGCCTGGTTTCTTCTTCTCTGTTACAACTGGCTTTTCATCTTTAACTTCTGCTGTTTTAACTGGAGTAGCCTTCTTAACTGTTGATTTCTCTGAAGCTGTCTTTGGCTTTCTGCCTGCTTTCTTCTTTTCCGCTACAGGCTCCTTTGCTGCATCCTGTGCACTAACTGTGCTTCCAAAAATTTCATTACTTTCCATAAATAATGCCTCCTAATTAAACTATTTACAAGCTAAAAAATGTTGTATTGATTCAACTGCCTGTTCTTCATCAACACCGTCAGCCGAAACTTCTACCCGCATACCACTCTTTAATCCGAATGCCATCATACCCATTAAGCTTTTTGCATTAATGTATTTTCCGCCTTCCTGGACAGTGATATGACTTTCATACTTACATGCAGTCTGTACCAGTTCTGCAACTGGATTACTATATGTACTTTCAATTTTGCCAACTTCTACAACTTGTACCATGTCTACCCTCCATCAATTCCTATAAAATATATAATAAGTTTTTCTCAAAGTCAACTTTATTTTTTATAATTAATTAATTTATTCATTTTAATTCTTTATTATAATTATTTTTATGACTTTTTCGACTAATTATTACTAAGAATTCTATATAGATTTATCATGGTATCCCATCCTGTATAATTCAAGTATCTGCCCATCATTTACCTGGCCTGGTTCATAATCATTAACCAGTTCATACAGTCTTTTAATTCTTAAATTATCACCTGTATATTTTCCTGCTTTGGACATTATTTCTTTTTTAATTTCTTCAAAATCATTAATTTCTTTTAATTCTTCCTGTCCTGTTAAAGCAGCAATTATTCCTAAAGAATATGCACATTCGTAATTTCCTGTAAGACCAGCATCATTGTATTTACATTTAATTGAAACAGCATTTTTTGCAAGTAATGGAATCATAATTACATCTCCGCCTTAAACCCAGAAATATATTCTTTCACAACATCTGTATTATAATTATTATTCTTAAGAAGCATAATAAAATGAGAGCCAACAATTGCACCATCAATTACATCTTCCAATGGTTTAATATCTGATGCTGTTCTTATTCCAAATCCCATCATTACAGGAACCGGACTTGCTGCCTTAACTGATGAAAGATATTCCCTGATATTTTTGTGAAATTCTGCCTGTCCTCCAGTAACACCCATCTGGGAAACACAATATACAAATCCTCTTGCATCCTTAACAATTTCAGGAATGCGTATGTTTGACACTGGAGAAATAAGCTGTATTAAGATTGGAGATTCATTCTTTTTGTCCAGTTCGGATTTAAGCATTCCCTGTTCCTCTTTTGGAAGGTCAGGAATTATCAGTCCATCCACACCTGATTCAATACATTTTTCTACAAATGCTTCAAGACCATAATGATACACTGTATTATAATACATCATAAATACAACTGGTGTCTTTAATCCTTTTTCCCTTACATTTTTCATAAGTGCAAATGTTTTCTCAAGTGTTGCTCCGTTAAGAATCGCTTCATAGGATGCATTCTGGATTACAGGCCCATCAGCAATAGGGTCAGAGAATGGAACACCGAGTTCCATTACATCAATGCCTGCTTCCTCCTGTGCAAACATTATTTTCTCTGTTGTATCCATATCAGGAAGTCCTGCTGTTGTATATGTAATAAATGCCTTTTTACCCTGAGCCTTTAACTGGTTCATTTTTTCTTCTATTCTATTCATTACTTATTAGTCTCCTCTCCATTAAGATACTTTGCAACTGTGTTAACATCCTTGTCGCCTCTGCCTGAAAGACACATAATAATTGTTTTTCCCTTATAATCACCCTGGGCCATCTTAATTACATGAGCAAGAGCATGTGCACTTTCTATAGCCGGAATAATACCTTCAATCTTACAAAGCTCCATCAATGCATCCATACACTCCTTATCTGTAACAGATACATACTGTGCCCTGCCTGAATCACGCAGATACGCATGTTCCGGTCCTACTCCCGGATAATCAAGCCCTGCTGAAATTGAATGTGCAAGCTGGATATTTCCATTCTCATCCTGAAGAAGATAGGATTTCATTCCATGAAGAACACCCACCTGACCCATTGCCATTGCGCTTGCATGTTTTCCTGTACTAATTCCAAGTCCTCCTGCCTCAACACCAATAAGATCAACGTCCTTATCATCAATAAAATCTGCAAACATTCCAATAGAATTAGAGCCACCACCAACACAGGCTACAACAGCATCTGGAAGTTTTCCTTCTTTTTCAAGAATCTGTGCTCTTGCCTCTTTTGATATAACACGCTGGAATTCTTTTACCATCTTAGGATATGGATGTGGTCCCACTGCGGAACCAATTACATAGAAGGTATCCTCAGCCTTTTCAGCCCATGTTCTGATTGCCTGGTTAGTTGCATCCTTTAATGTAGAGCTTCCTGTTGTAACTGGCTCAACCCTGGCACCTAACATCTCCATTCTGAATACGTTAAGTTTCTGCCTTTCAATATCTTCAGCACCCATGAAAACTGTACATTCCATGTTAAAGAGTGCTGCACCTGTAGCAGTTGCCACACCATGCTGTCCAGCTCCTGTCTCAGCAATAACCTTAGTCTTACCCATTCTTTTTGCAAGAAGAATCTGCCCAATAACATTATTAATCTTATGGGCTCCTGTGTGATTTAAATCCTCTCTTTTCAGATAAATCTTAGCACCATATTTTTCACTTAATCTCTCTGCATAATAAAGAGGTGTCTCTCTTCCTACATACTCCTTTAAATAATAATTATACTCTTTTATGAATTCTTCATCTTTAATTGCCTCTTCAAATGCTTTCTCAAGCTGGTCAAGAGTATTCATCAGTGATTCAGAAACGTACTGTCCTCCGAATTCTCCATAATATCTGTTATCTGTCATGATTTTGTTCCTTTCCCGATTATTTTAAATATAAAATGTTGTATTATTAATTAACTGCCTTTCTTGCCCTGGCGATAAACTGTCTTATCTTTTCCGGGTCTTTTCCATTGCCAGGCGTTCTGTCTTCATATTCCACTCCTGAGCTTACATCAACCACATCTGGTTTTACTTGTTTAACAGCACCAGAAACATTGTCCTCATTAAGTCCGCCTGCAAGAAACAGCTTAATATTCCTAATCTCTAATTCATGCCGGATTGCTGCAACACAGTCCCAGTCAAAGGTTTTTCCACTTCCGGGAACCCCGGCATCAAAAAGCACCCCATAGATTTTATCACATTCTGTCATATTTTCCAGATATTTTATAGTATCATCAATATTACTGTTATCTGATACATTTACTGCCCTTATGACAGGCAGCCTGCTCTGTGATATGACATCACTGTCCACGTCTTTATGTATCTGGATATAGTCAAATCCCATGTTCTCAATTAAATGAAGCTGTGATACTGTGGGAGAAACTGTGACAGCAACCTTTGCAATATCAGGACTAATGTTTCTTAACAGTTTCTGTGCCTTTTTGTCATCTACATTTCTTGGACTTTTAGGAAAATACATAACCATGCCGGCATAATCTGGTTTATATTGATTTATGTAAGCCACATCTTCCATATTTGTCAGACCACATATTTTAATCTGAACCATATATCCTCCACTTCCCGTCGAAACTTTTATACTTATTTATTCTGGTGTAATTTAACCATTATATATATCTTTCCAGTGAAGTGCCAGCTCCATTGGATTTTCAGATTCCATAAATGCTGTTCCGATAAGCAGAGCATCTGCATTACTTTCCTTTAATACTCTAATATCCTCATCTGTAAGTACACCGCTCTCTGATACAAGCACAGTGCCCTCTGGAGCCATATCCGAAAGCTTTCTTGTTGTTTCAAGTGTCACCTCAAAGGTTTTAAGATTCCTGTTATTAATACCAATAATCTTAACTCCTAAGTTAACCATTCTTTCCATCTCTTCCCTGTCATGGACTTCACACAACACATCAAGTCCAAGGCTGTATGCAAGGTCATATAGTCTCTTAAATGTATCATCATCAAGAATTGCTGCAATTAACAGAATTGCATCTGCACCAATAACCTTCGCCTCATATACCTGATATTCCTCAATGATAAAATCTTTTCTGATAATGGGAAGATCTGACATGCTCCGGATAGATTTCAGATACTCAACCCCTCCTTTAAAGTAATCCTCCTCTGTAAGACATGAAATAGCATCTACGGCTTTATTATACTGGTCAATACGCAATGTTAAATCAACCTTGGAATTCATTGTCCCATGACTTGGTGACGCTTTTTTAAATTCGCCAATAATTGAAAGACCTTTTCCTGCAAGTGCATCATAAAAACTAATTGTCTGTCTTTTACTGTTAAGTGCCATATTTCTCATCTCATCTTCGCTGATAAGCTTTTTATGTTCTGGCAGTCTTAACTTTTTTGCTTTTACAATATCATCAAGAATCATATTTTTCTCCATTCCGCCTTTTTACACTATACCATTCAAAAAATTCTCAATTATTCTTTTTCCATGCTCTGTATATATTGATTCAGGATGGAACTGAAGTCCAACAACTGGGTATTCCTTATGTTTAACCGCCATAATTTCTCCATCCTCTGTCTTAGCTATTACTAAAAGACAGTCAGGCAGGGAATCAGGCATAATGGCAAGGGAATGATATCTTGCCACCTTAATATTATTTCCAACACCTGTAAATACGCTGTCTCCTGAATGCTCAATCGCAGACTGTTTGCCGTGAAAAATCTTTTTTGCATGAGAAACAGTTCCCCCAAAAGCTTCTCCAATACACTGGTGACCCAGACATATTCCAAGTATTGGTTTCTTTCCTGCAAAGTGTCTGATAACATCAAGACATATTCCTGCTTCCTTTGGACTTTTAGGACCTGGAGATATAACGATTGACTCCGGATTAAGCTTTTCTATCTCTTCTATAGTTGTGCAGTCATTTCTCACAACCTTAATATCATCATTAAATATGCCTATGAACTGATACAGATTATAAGTAAACGAATCATAATTATCAATTAGAAGTATCATAAACTCTCCTCCTCAACCAGTGTCTTTGCAAGAGCCATAACCTTATTGCAGCACTCCTTATACTCAAGTTCTGGAACTGAATCTGCCACAATTCCTGCTCCTGCCTGAAGATATACATTGTCATCTTTCTTAATCATAGTCCTTATTGTAATACAGAAATTCATATTGCCATCAAATGACATGTATCCTGTTGCGCCGCCATATAAACCACGTCTCACAGTTTCCAGTTCATCAATTATTTCCATTGCCCTTATCTTAGGAGCACCACTTAATGTACCTGCCGGAAGGAAAGACGAAACAAGATCAAATGGATGAAACTCTCCATGATTTTTACCTTCTACCATTTACACTATATGAATTACATGGGAGTATTTCTGTATCCTCATGAAATCAGTTACTTTAACCGTTCCAATCTGGCTTATTCTTCCCATATCATTTCTTGCAAGGTCAACAAGCATAACATGCTCTGCTCTTTCCTTTTCATCTCCAAGAAGTTCCCTTTCAAGATACAGGTCTTCTTCTGCATTCCTGCCTCTCCTCCTTGTTCCTGCTATCGGGCAGGTATAAACTCTCTGGTCCACCTGTTTTACAACCATTTCAGGAGAACTTCCAATAATCTCAAATTCACCGAAATTATAATAATAAAGATATGGTGAAGGATTAAGTTCTCTTAATTCCTCATACAGCTCAAAACCGCTGCGGCCTGTCTTAATAGTCCATCGCTGTGAAAGCACGGTTTGGAAAATATGTCCCTCAACAATATACTCTTTGATTTTCTCAACCTTTTCTGAGTACTCCTCCAGAGTGTCCGATTTCTTAATAATCACTCCGTCATGGACAAACTTCTTTTTACCATGTTTTTCCCCTCTTTTATCAAGAGCCTTCTTTAAAAGTGCTTCTGCTTCTTTCCCGGCTCTGTCTTTTCCAAGGTCATTATCCTCATCAATAACAACAGCTGTCATTACCTCAGCTTTATGGTCAATTGCAAGAAATCTGGTTGTAAGCATAAGCTGTATTGTCTCAATTCCTATTTCATCAGGATTATTATCAGGGATTTTTTCTGTGTATCTTATAAAATCATATCCAAGACTTCCAACCAGTCCTCCGTTAAATTCCAGCTCACATTCTTCCTTTGACACATCAAATGAAGAATAAAACTCTTTCAGCGAATCCAGAGGATTACCTTCCATAACGTCTACTCTTCCATCAGAGTATTTAATCACTAACGAATTCCCCTTAGACTGGATTAATGCATCAGGTTCAACTCCCATAAATGTGTAGCTGTCATTCTCTTTATCTGTACTTTCCATGAGAAATCCGATTTTTTCTGCACCAAGGTTCTCATAGATATCCACAGCTGATTCATCTACAATACTAACTGATTTTCTATATATCTTTAATTTCTTTTTTTCCATCAGTCTTCCATCCTTTCTTATACTGTGTTTCTTTGAAATTGAAATATAATTGTCCGAAGAATGTAAAAAAATCCCCGGCAGAAATATATCTGCCAGGGACGAATTATCGTGGTGCCACCCTTGTTCATGAAAAGAAAAAAGCATACCCAAAACTGGATATGCCACCGTTTATCTTCTCAACTCATTCCGATACAATACATTCAATGTAACTATACCTTTCCCCTGTAACGTGGGGTCTACGTCGCAGACTACTTATCATAAATGTTCATCCACGCATCTCCCAAACCCATTCCCAAAGGCTTACCATATCAGCTTCCACCAACGCTGACTCTCTGTGATGTATCTGCCAGAGGTACTATTTTGCTCAACGACTTTAAATATTAATTTAACAATCTGGAACAGATTATACTATCATGATTATAATATGTCAACACAAAGTTAAATGTTACCATACAAAAGTTAAATGATACTATACAATATCCGTCAGTTCACTTATTCTATTAATTGAATAATCATATTTATCAACTGTGCCAAAGCCATACGCTGCATATATGAATGGTATTCCCGCATCAGCCGCTGACTTTGCATCTCCTATGGTATCACCAACATACACAGGATTATTAAGATTATTTCTTGCAATAAGTATTCTGTTACTTTCACCTTTAGTTGCCCTGGTCCTTCCCCAGCACTCTGTATCCTCAAAATATGATGACAGGTTATGGGCATGAAGGAATGCCTCAATGTATCCACTCTGGCAGTTGCTGACTATAAACAGCCTGTAGTTTTTCTTAAGTTCTTTAAGAGTATCTTCAAGTCCAGGATAAAGGGTTCCTCCGTGAATAGACAGATATTCATTCTCATAGCTGCACATTTCATCCATAAGGGAATTTCTCTTTTCTTCTGACTCATCAGGAAAAAGTTTTGCTGCAATATCATACATAACAAGTCCCATACACTGTCTTAATTCAGTGAATTCCAGTTTACCCCTGCTGATTTCAGGATGCTTACAAAGAATTTCATTCCATGCATTCATTATCTGTTCTGTGGCATTCCACAATGTTCCATCAAGGTCAAATATTATTCCATCATATTTTGCTGCCATATCTGTCTTTCCCTTTCAAATCTCTTACTTCCTATTCTTCCCCGGATAATGTATTCCCCTGGTTAATAGCTTTCTCCAGCTCGTCCAATACAGGTTCCAGTTCCTTTTCTCTTGTTATGTCATACACAATGGCAAAACAGTCTCTGGCAAGTGTATATTCCTTATCCTCCATCATCAGCTCACCAACCCTGTAAATCACTCCGATAGTGTCTGATGATGGTCCTGGTTCAATTCCTTCCTGATTAAATATATCCTGCATATCAGCTATGGACAGGTCAGGTGTATTATCATGAAGTGCTTCTTCAAGGAATTTCAGTTCATTGTCTGCATTTTCTGTCTTGTAATAAATGTTACTGTATATATAACATGCCCTTGCCACCTCCGGTTTATATCTGGAGGTATAATAAAATCCCATATTTCTGTAGTATCTTGCCATAGTTGCCCTTGTACAGCAATATCTGTATGCCTGTTTTGTCACAATAAAATATCTGTCAAGCATATTCAAATTCCTGTAACATTCTCCCAGTCCAAGAATTGCATCTAAATCTACAGGATTCCAGCATATTGCCTTTTTAAAGCTTTCTGCTCCCTCCTTATATCTGCCAAGACGGATGCACAGATCTCCGTGGGTTCTGTAATATTCTCCTATTGGAATATTTGTCACATTAACATTCCAGTCAGGCTTATAATAATATGCATATATATAGTATTCCATCACATGATTAATGCTTATTGCAGAAGTTTCTCCACCTGCTGCTAAAGTTATATTCCCTCTTGCGTCCACTTCACCTGCTGCGCTTACATCTATATGGGATTCCAGGTCTTCTAGAAGCTGTGCCAGCATGTCTGCTGCCTTTTTCTCTTCACCATTCTCAAATTCATGTCTGAATTCTTCAAAGAACTGGTTTAATTCATCTATATTATTAATATCAATCATTCCTTTTCTTTACCTTTCTCTTAGGCTTGTCACTCATTTCCTGTTTTTCCGGAACAATTCTTGCCCTGAGAACAACTGCAGTTCTTGCAGGCATATGAATATATCTGTCTTCAACTGTAATCTGGTCAGTACCTGAAGATATCCTTACCTCCCATACTGCTTTCTCTGGAAGATTTGGAAGAGCCAGACTATGTTCCTCAAAATGCATATTATATCCAATATATATCAGCTCATAGCCCTCATCATGTGGCAATCCGTCATATCTGGTGCAGAACATTATTCCTACATGCCTGTTATAATTTTCCATTCCCTGATACCATGCACTGTTTCCATGATATGATATGTCAGGATATCCGCAGGATAAAGAATCAGAAGCATACAGCTGTTTTTCCATATGAAGAATCTTGTGACACTGCCTGTATCTTATAAGCTTCTTAACAAATTTAGTCATATCAGCGGCCTGTGGCGATGTTTTCCAGTTTAGCCAGGTAGTTTCACCATCTATACAGTATGGATTGTTATTGCCTCCCTGGGAATTTAAGAATTCGTCTCCTGCAAGAATCAACGGAGTTCCTGCTGAAAAAAGCAGCATAATAAATGCATTCTTCATCTGGCGCTGTCTTAGTTCTATTACTTTTGTCTTTCTGGACTTTCCTTCCACTCCACAATTCCAGCTGTAATTGAAATCCTCACCATCCTGGTTATTCTCGCCATTCTGCATGTTATGTTTCCTGTCAAAGCTTACCAGGTCCATCATAGTAAATCCATTATGATTTGTAATGTAATTAATATCAGCACTGTTTATTGAATTCCTTCTGGCCAGTCTGACAAACTGCTCCAGCTGGTTCTCATCTCCTTTAAGAAACTTTCGTGCCACATCTGCAAACCCATTGTTATAACTTGCCATATTCTTAACAGTTTTTCTGGCTTTATCCCAGTAAACTGTAATTATCTTCGTTCTGGAAAGCACAGGATCATCAAAAAGCATCTGCAGGGCAGTTTCTGGTCCATAATAATGAATTCCGTCAATATGATACTCTGTCACCCAGAATCTGGCACAATCCAGAATCATATCTGGAGTTTCCCTGTCAAAATACATCTCCATAACCACTTCAATTCCATTGGCATGAAGAAGCTTGATAAGTGACTTGAATTCAAATGTATAGTCCTGTCTTGAATCAGCTATAGACGTAAATGATGATTTTGGTGCAAAATGGAATCCACTGCAGTATCCCCAATAGTTCATAGGCATTTTAACAGGATGTGTATTGTATATATTATCCCTGTTTTCTATGTGAAGCTGGGAAAATTTCCATGATTCATCATATTCATAACATGGCATCAGTTCAATTGTAGTTATCCCAAGGCTTTTAAGATAATCCAGTTTCTCCGCAATCCCCCTGAAGGTACCTTTATGCTTCACTCCTGATGTCCTGCTTTTTGTGAAGCCTCTGACATGCAGCTTGTAGAATATACAATCCTCATAAGGAATGTGTAACGGTTTGTCATCACCCCAGTCGAATCTGTCCAGAACTATCCGGCTTTGATGAACATTTTCCTGTTCAATTCCAAATGAACTGCAGTTTGTAATGGTCTTTGAATAGGGGTCAATCCTTCTTTCATTGTCCACTTCATATGAATAATAATATCTGTCCAAAGATACACCGCCAATAGTCACAGCAAAGACGTCTCCTGTTTTATAAGATTCATCCAGCTCTACCCTGTATATTTCCACGCCTTTTCCATCTGATATAATAAGGGATGCCTGTGGGCTTGTACATTCATAAGCAAAATTGTACAGCCTTCCATTCTTTGTTGCTCCCCTCTGTAAAGGATTTCCTTTAGTAATAATTAATTCTGCCATATTCCCTCTCGTTTCCAATTTCAAACATTTATTTTGAATACATGGATTGCACTGTATTCTTGTCAAGTCTATAAAATTTCATAATAATAATTGTAACAAGCCATCCTGCAATAGGTATGACGCAGTAGAAAAA
>CALZFR010000037.1 GCA_945648485.1 uncultured Eubacterium sp.
GGGAGACAAAGGCTAAGGATTTAGCAGGAAGATTCATCAAGAACTTCTCTAAGTATGAGGGTAACCCAGCAGGTAAGGCTTTAGTTTCAGCTGGTCCTCAGATGTAATATCATACAGGATAACGTGTTGTTTTATCATTCGTTACACTAATAATATAAAAATCCGCAGATGTAATTTATCTGCGGATTTTTTTTGGCTTTATAAATAATTTATATTTGAATTAGCACTCACTGCTTGACAGTGCTAACAAAATGTTCTATAACTCTTCTTAGAAAGGAAAAAGAGTTCAGGCAAAGGTTGAATAAACCAGCCTGTTTTAGCCTATACCAGAAAAGGAGGGAATGAGCTATGAATATTAATAAATTTACACAGAAGTCAATTGAAGCAGTTAACCAGTGTGAAAAGGTTGCATACGAGTACGGCAATCAGGAGATTGATCAGGAGCATTTTCTCTATAGTCTTATGACCATTGAGGATAGTTTGATTGCGAACCTTATTGAGAAGATGGACATTGATAAGGATACGTTTATTAAAAATATTGAAACTCTCTTAAGCCAGAAGAATAAAGTATCAGGCAATGTGCAGCTATATATCAGCAATGATCTTAATAAGGTGCTTATTAATGCAGAGGATGAAGCTAAAAGAATGGGAGATGCTTATGTTTCTGTTGAACATCTGATGCTTGCCATGATCCAGGCACCTAACAAGGCAATTAAGCAGCTGTTTAAGACTTACGGAATTACAAGGGAAAAATTCCTGTCAGCTCTGGCAACAGTACGTGGAAATCAGTCTGTTACAAGCGACAATCCAGAAGCAACTTATGATACATTGAAGAAATATGGACAGGATCTGGTAGAGAAGGCTAAGGATGGAAAGCTTGATCCAGTTATCGGACGTGATAATGAAATCAGGAATGTAATCCGTATATTAAGCCGTAAAACTAAGAATAATCCAGTTCTTATTGGTGAGCCTGGCGTAGGTAAAACAGCCGTAGTTGAAGGGCTTGCCCAGAGAATTGTAAGAGGGGATGTTCCAGAAGGATTAAAGGATAAGATTATATTTGCACTGGATATGGGTGCCCTTGTAGCTGGTGCCAAGTATAGAGGTGAGTTCGAGGAGAGACTCAAGGCTGTTCTTGATGAGGTAAAGAATAGTGATGGACAGATTATTCTGTTTATTGATGAGATTCATACTATTGTAGGCGCTGGTAAGACAGAAGGCTCAATGGATGCGGGAAATATGTTAAAACCTATGCTTGCCCGTGGAGAACTTCACTGTATAGGTGCCACTACACTTGATGAACATAGAAAATATATTGAAAAAGACCCTGCTCTTGAGAGACGTTTCCAGCCTGTTATGGTAGATGAACCAACTGTGGAGGATACAATATCAATTCTTAGGGGATTAAAGGACAGATATGAGGTGTTCCACGGTGTTAAGATAACAGATGGCGCTCTGGTAAGTGCTGCAAAACTGTCTGACAGATATATTTCTGACAGATACCTTCCTGACAAGGCAATCGACCTTGTGGATGAAGCCTGTGCCATGATTAAGACAGAACTTGATTCTATGCCGGCTGAACTTGATGAGATGAAGCGAAAGATTATGCAGCTGGAGATTGAGGAGGCTGCCCTTAAGAAGGAGACA
Organism: uncultured Eubacterium sp.; assembly: GCA_945648485.1. Taxonomy (GTDB): domain Bacteria; phylum Bacillota; class Clostridia; order Lachnospirales; family Lachnospiraceae; genus Lachnospira. Next base: position 1,648 of record CALZFR010000037.1, read on the forward strand.
GACCACTTAAGTCAGGAAAGACTGGAAAATCTACAGAAAGAACTTTCTGAATTAAGGGAGGAGTTTAATCAGGGAAAAGCAAAGTGGGACAGTGAGAAATCCAGCGTTGATCAGGTCAGCAGATTAAAGGAAGAACTGGAAAATGTCAATAATGAAATATCCAGAGCCAAGAGAGATTATGATCTTGAGAAGGCTGCTGAATTACAGTATGGCAAGCTGCCAACAATACAGAAACAGCTGAGAGAAGCTGAGGAAAAGGCAAAGAACAAAGGAATGGAACTGGTTCACGAAAGTGTGTCAGAGGAAGAGATAGCTAAGATTATATCAAGATGGACAGGGATTCCTGTAAGCAAGTTAAGTGAAACAGAACGACAGAAGACACTTCATCTGGAGGAGGAACTTCATAAGAGAGTTATTGGACAGGATGAAGGTGTTACCAAGGTTACAGAGGCAATTATCAGGTCTAAGGCAGGAATTAAAGACCCGACTAAGCCAATAGGTTCTTTCCTGTTTTTAGGACCAACTGGTGTAGGTAAGACAGAACTTGCAAAGGCCCTTGCTCAGAGCCTGTTCGATGATGAAAACAATATTGTAAGACTTGATATGTCTGAATATATGGAGAAATACTCTGTGTCACGTCTTATAGGAGCACCTCCAGGATATGTGGGATATGATGAAGGTGGACAGCTTACAGAGGCAGTCAGAAGAAAACCATATTCAGTAGTACTTTTTGATGAGATTGAGAAAGCACATCCAGATGTATTTAATGTGCTGCTTCAGGTTCTTGATGATGGACGTATTACTGATTCACAGGGAAGAACAGTTGATTTTAAGAATACTATAATAATTATGACAAGTAATATTGGTTCAACATATCTTCTTGAGGGAATTGATGATAATGGAACAATCAAGCAGGAAGCCAGTGATATGGTTATGGATGATTTAAGGGCGCATTTCAGACCAGAGTTTTTAAACAGACTTGATGAAATAATTATGTTCAAGCCACTTACAAAGGATAACATAAGTGATATAATAAGCCTGCTTATTGCTGATGTTAACAGACGTCTGGCTGATAAGGACCTTAAGGTGGAACTTACTGATGAGGCAGTACATTTTATTGCTGATAATGGATTTGACCCAACCTATGGTGCAAGACCACTTAAAAGATATGTCCAGAAGACAGTGGAGACAATGGCTGCTAAGCTGATTCTTACTGGTGATGTTAATAATAACACAATTACTATTGATGTGGAGAATGGAGTTCTCACAGCAAGGTAATGTATAAGCATTGAGATTAACTGACCTTAGTTTTTCTCAATGCTTTTTTATCTTGTGGCTTTTTTACTGGAAAAAATACCTTCTTGTGTTATAATTACAGTTGGAAAAAAGAAAATGAGCAAGTTTTGGTAAAGGAGGTCCTTTACATGTCAGTACAGGATTATTTAGCAGCACAGAAAATTGGAAAAAGAGAATACAATGCCTGTGTTAACAAAGGCAAGTATCCATATCTTCCGGTATTAGAGAATTTAATACCAGAGGATGATATTGATTCAGAGGTAAGTCTCGGTAATGACCAGATACCTTTAAGTCTGGTGGTTGGTACATGTAATGCAGCACGTACTAATGCATTTGCGGGTAATTTTATGCCACTGTTAGAATGGGGAACAGAATTTTCTGCTAAATGGGCAAGTTTAAGTGACAGCCAGGTTAATGAAGGAATAAGAGACCCAATTAAAGTATATGAGTACATGAATAAGTTCTATGTTCTTGAGGGAAACAAGCGTGTAAGTGTACTTAAGTACTTTAAGGCAGTTACAGTTAATGCAGAGGTAATCCGTAAAGTTCCTAAAAAGTCTGATAAGCCAGAAGTTAAGATATATTATGAGTTTATGGATTTTTATAAATGCACCAAGCTTAATGATATATATTTCAGTCAGGTTGGAAGCTTTTACACATTCATGAATCTGGTAGGAATAGAGAAGGGGGAAGAGATGGATGAGGATGCCAGAAAGGATCTGGTATCATGTTATCTTTCCTTTAAGAATGCCTTTGATGCCAAGGGCGGTGGAAGATTTGATTATCCTGCCGGTGATGCTTTTTTAAGATTCATACACATATTCGGATATGATACTGTAAAAGAAATGTCTACCTCTGAGATGGCAAAGAATGTTGCCAAGTCCTGGGCTGAGTTTCAGCTTTTGTCAGAAGATTCAGAGATTGACCTTTCTATGGACCCAGGTAATACAGAAGTAAAGAAGAATATATTAAGCTATCTTTTGCCATGGTCATCAGGTGACAGCAAAAAGCTTAAGGTTGGTTTTATATATGAGAATACTCCGCAGGATTCTGAGTGGTGTTATGCTCATGAATTAGGAAGACAATATATTGATGAGACATTTGGAAGTCAGATTGAGACAATGAGTCTATCCAATGTTAAACCAGAGGTTGAGGATGAAGCTGCCATAGAGAAGATGATTAACGATGGTGCAGACCTGATATTTGTAACTTCTCCTGCAATGACTATGGCAAGTGTTAAGATGGCTATTGCCCATCCGGAAGTAAAGATACTTAACTGTTCTCTTAATACATCACATAAGTATATCAGGACTTATTATGCAAGAATGTATGAGGCAAAGTTTCTTACAGGTGTTCTTGCAGGGGCATTGTCTAATCAGGATAAGATAGGATATGTTGCCCAGTATCCGGTGTATGGTGCTGTTGCTAATATTAATGCATTTGCCATGGGAGCGAAATTCGTTAATCCAAGGGCAAAGGTTTATCTTGCATGGTCCAGCATGAAGGATGTCAACGTTGAGGATGTATTTAAGAAGAATGATATAAGATACATATCTGACCAGGATATGATTACACCACAGTGTTCAGCAAGAAAATTTGGTCTGTATAACAACGAGGGAGTTGGCAACAGGCAGCATATTGCCATGCCAGTATGGCACTGGGGTATGTTCTATGAGAAGCTTATCCAGAGTATATTAAGCGGTTCATGGAAATATGATGAAAGCGCTGATAACGTTAAAGCACTGAATTACTGGTGGGGAATGTCTGCCGGAGTAGTGGACCTTATATGTTCTAACAAGATACCGGTTGAGACTGCAAGACTTGTGGACGCATTCAGAAGCATGATAATTAATGGACAGTTTGAACCGTTTTCTGATGAAATATATGACCAGTCAAGGCATCTTCGCAACAAGAAGGGCAATTCACTGGCACCTGAGGAAATAATTACCATGGACTGGCTTATGGATAATGTAATAGGTTCAATTCCAGATATTGAACAGCTTGAGGACAGCGTTAAACCATTAGTTATGAACCAGGGTATTACCCAGGAATAAAGGTATTAAAGGGTTATGTAGTTTATGAAGATACTTATTTTATCAGATGTTGAGTCAAAGTACCTGTGGGATTATTTTGAAAAAGAAAAACTTGAAGGAATTGACCTGATTCTTTCCTGTGGAGATTTAAAACCCCAGTATCTTTCATTCTTGGCATCATTTACCAAGGCACCAGTTCTCTATGTGAGAGGGAATCATGATGACTGCTATGAGATTGATCCGCCAGACGGATGCATATGTATAGAAGATTCTATTTACAATTTTAATGGACTTAGAATAATGGGACTGGGTGGTTCAATTAAATATAATAACGGGAAAAACCAGTATACCCAGAACCAGATGAAAAAAAGAGTTAAACGTATGTGGTTTAAGCTTATGCGTAACCATGGCTTTGATATTCTTCTGACCCATGCTCCGGCAGCAGGTTTTCATGAGGGGGACGACAGGGCACATAAGGGATTTGACATTTTTTCAGAACTTATTGATAGGTACCATCCAAAGTTTTTCATTCATGGTCACGTGCATAAGGATTATTCCAGAAATTTTGTAAGGCAGGACCAGATTGGAGATACGACGGTAATTAACGGATATGAAAGATTTACCTTAGAAATCTGAAAAATAATCAAATTTAGTGTTGCATTATCTATACTAATGTGATAATATCCCTTAAGAACTAAAAGACAAGTGTCCGTCCAGGAAAGACAGATTACTTGCTTTTATGGTGAAAGATTACTTTTTACCATTACATTTAACATAAGGGAGAATTGAAAAATGAGCGATAAGTTAAGAGTTGGTATCCTTGGCGGTACAGGTATGGTTGGTCAGCGTTTTATTACATTACTTGAGAACCATCCATGGTTTGAGGTTGTATTAGTTGCAGCCAGTGGACGTTCAGCAGGTAAGCCATATGAGGAGGCTATCCAGGGACGTTGGAAGATGACTACACCAGTTCCAGAGTTCGTTAAGAAGATGACAGTTCTTGATATGGATAAGGATTTTGACCAGATTGTTTCGTCTGTTGATTTTGTATTCTGTGCTGTTAATATGCCAAAGGATGAGATAAAAGCTTTAGAGGAAAGATATGCCAAGGCAGAGGTTCCTGTTGTTTCTAATAACAGTGCCCATCGCTGGACACCTGATGTGCCTATGATTTTACCAGAAGTTAATCCTGAGCATACTGATGTTATTGAGGCTCAGAAGAAGAGACTTGGAACAACAAGAGGCTTCATAGCTGTTAAGCCTAACTGCTCAATTCAGAGTTATGCTCCAGCTATTGCTGCATTAAAGGAATTTGAGCCTAAACTTGTTGTTGCTACAACATATCAGGCAATTTCAGGTGCAGGAAAAACATTTGAACAGTGGCCAGAGATGGTTGAGAATATCATCCCATACATTGGCGGTGAGGAAGAAAAGAGTGAGAAGGAGCCTTTAAGAATTCTCGGTAAGGTTGAGGATGGTAAGATTGTGCCAGCTTCAGAGCCAGTTATTACATGCCAGTGCTTAAGAGTTCCTGTTCTTGATGGTCATACAGCAGCTGTATTCATTAATTTTGGCAAGAAGCCAACAAAGGAACAGATTATAGAGAAGTGGAGAAACTTCAGGGGTGTTCCACAGGAGCTTGATTTACCAAGTGCTCCTAAGCAGTTTATCCAGTATCTTGAGGAGGATGACCGCCCACAGGTTAAGCTTGATGTTAACTATGAACATGGAATGGGTGTTTCATTTGGACGTTTAAGAGAGGATTCAGTTTTTGATTATAAGTTTGTTGGTCTTTCACATAACACATTAAGAGGAGCCGCAGGCGGTGCTGTTCTTTGCGCAGAACTTTTAAAGGCGAAGGGATTCATCACTAAGAAGAATTAATTTAACTTACCTGTATATTTAACGTGAATACAGAGACTGGGTTTATTATGTTAACCCGTCTCTGTTTTGTTTTTTATCAATTTTCATTTAATACATATTGCTTGTTTTTTTCTCTAAACTAGGCTAAAATTAAAAGATGATTTAATGTAAAGGAATATAGAGTGTTATGGAAAATAATCATTTTTTTGCCATGCTTTCAAGGATGAAGTATATTAACAGATGGGGTCTTATGCGTAATACAAGGTCTGAAAATATATGTGAGCACAGTCTGGAGGTGGCATATATTGCCCATGCTCTGGGAGTTATTAATAATGAGATTTTTGGTGGCAATCTTCCAGCAGAAAGGCTTGCAATTCTTGGAATGTATCATGATGTTACAGAAATTATAACAGGTGATATGCCTACTCCCGTAAAATATTATAGTCCGGTTATTAGAAATGCATATTCTGAGGTGGAGCATGTGGCAAAAGATGAGATGTTATCAGGCCTTCCACAGATTATGAGAAAGCATTATGACAGGGTTCTTCTTGAAACTGACGAAGAGGAAGAATTATGGAAATACGTTAAGGGTGCAGATAAGATGTCAGCTCTGATTAAGTGTATTGAGGAACAGCAGATGGGTAACCAGGATTTTGCTGATGCTGCCGAATCTATTGAGCTGACTTTAAGAAATATGCATATTCCAGAGGTGGATTATTTTATGGAGGAATTTTTACCAGCATATAGATTGACACTGGATAAATCAGGAAAGGAAGAGAGCCAATGTTTTTAGGTAGAAGTGACGAGACAGCCATATTAAACAAATATTACGAATCTGGTGAAAATTCTCTCATTGTGCTTTATGGACGTACAGGGATAGGTAAGACATCCTTGATAAAGAATTTTGCAAAGGATAAACCTTTCTTTTATTATTGCAGTGCCCAGGCTTCAGACAGACATCAGATATCTATATTTACAGAGGCTGTTAAGAACCAGATAGGATTCTATTCTGTAGATGAACAAAAAGATGTGGATGTATTAAGCTATGATGCGCTTTTTGCACTGACAAAACGTATTCCTGGTGATATGAAGCTTGTGATAATTGATGAGTTCCAGAACATAATCAAACAGAACAAGGAATTTATGGATTCTGTTATTAAACTGGCTGGTGGAGAGTTTTTCGATGAAAAGGTAATGGTTGTGCTGTTAAGCTCGTCAATAAGCTGGATTGAGAATGGATTGGTATCTTCCATAGGTTCAAGTGCTTTGAAGATAACAGAGTTTATTAAGTTAAAGGAACTTTCATTTGTGGATACTGTCAGAATGTTTCCGGGATATTCAGTTCCTGACAGTATGATGATATATGCAATTACTGGCGGCGTTCCGGGATATATGGCAAAACTTACTGATAAGCTTTCTGTTAAAGAGAATATCTGCAATAATATTTTAGGTGGAGATTCATTCTTAAGGCAGGAGGGAAGCGCATATATTAAGGAAGAATTAAGAGAAACTTCTCTGTATAACACGATACTTAAATATATCGCCCAGGGAGCTAATAAGCTTAATGAACTTCATGCCCTCACTGGATTTGGAAGGGATAAGATAAGTGTTTATCTTAAGAATCTTTCTGAGAGAGAGATTGTAGAAAAGGTATTTTCATACGAAAGTGATGGAAGGGAGTACACAAGAAAGGGATTATACAGAATCAAATGTGGCTTTACAGAATTCTGGTTCAGGTATATCTATGGCAGGGAATCCCAGCTTGAAGTTATGTCACCTTCTGACTTCTTTGATACATATATTGCTCCAGATATAAATCATTTTGCATTGGAGGCATTCATTAAGGTTGGAACAGAATATATTGCCCTGATGGATTCAATGGGCAGGCTTCCTGTGAAAATTGTAAGAACCGGACGCTGGTGGGGCAAGAATGGAGATATTGATATAATTGGAGTAAGCCATGACCAGAAGTATGTCATTGGTAAATGTTGCTGGCTTAACGACACTTTTAAGTTCTCAGATTTCGAGGAACTTATGTACAATATTAATCTTGCAAAGATAGGGAAAGATTACATATATCTGTTTTCGAAGGGCGGTTTTGACAGGGAACTGAAAGAATTTGCAGAGGAAAACAGCAATATTAATCTTATAAGTCTTAATGATTTGTAATATTAAGACCATGATGACAATTAATAGAAAAGGAAATATATGGGTAAATCAGTATTTATAGCAGAGAAGCCTTCTGTGGCAGAGGAGTTTGGAAAAGCTCTCCACGAAAGCTTTAAGAACAGGAAATCAGACGGTTACCTGGAATCTGATAATTACATTGTTACATGGTGCGTTGGACATCTTGTCACAATGTGTTATCCGGATAAATATGATCCTGCATTGAAATCCTGGCGGCTTGATACACTTCCGTTCATACCGGAGGAATTTATGTATGAGATTATCCCAAGTGTTGAGAAACAGTTTAACATAGTTAAAAGTGTTCTTACACGTCCTGATGTGGATACAATTTATGTATGTACTGACTCGGGACGAGAGGGAGAATACATATACAGGCTTGTACGCCAGATGGCAGGAGTGACGGGAAAGACTGAGAAAAGAGTCTGGATTGATTCCCAGACAGAAGAAGAAATCCTTAAAGGAATTAAAACTGCCAAAGATATATCTGAATATAATAATTTAAGTGATGCTGCATATCTTCGTGCAAAAGAAGATTATCTTATGGGAATTAATTTTTCCCGTGTACTTACCTTAAAATATGGAAGAAATATATCTTCCTATCTTAAGACAGATAAAACAGTGATTTCTGTGGGAAGAGTCATGACCTGTGTTCTTGGAATGATTGTGAGAAGAGAACGGGAAATCAGGGCATTTGTGAAGATGCCTTTCTACAGGGTTATAGGTAAAACCCTGATAGGAGAAACAAGTTTTGATGCAGAATGGAAGACATCCGAATCAAGCATATTCTATAATACGCCTTATCTGTACAAAGATAATGGATTTAAGGACAGAACCAAAGCACAGGAACTTGTAAACTATCTGTCTGACCCACTTCCGGCAGAAGGCATTGTTACGTCCATTGAGAGGAAAAAAGAGGTAAAGAACCCACCGCTGTTATTCAACCTTGCAGAATTGCAGAATGAGTGTTCAAAACTGTTTAAGATTAGTCCTGACCAGACACTTGCTGTTGTTCAGGAACTATATGAAAAGAAACTGGTAACATATCCAAGAACTGATGCCAGGGTATTATCAAGTGCAATCAGCAAGGAGATTGACAAGAATATACGGGGATTATGCAGTTATGCTCCGTTAAAGGATATAGCATCACAGGTTCTTGAAGAAAAAAGTTATGTAAATATTGGCAAAAGCAGATACTGTGATGACAAGAAGATTACAGACCATTATGCTATCATACCTACAGGGCAGGGATTTGGCGCAATGAGAGGACTGTCACAGACAGCTTCAAGAGTATATGAGGTAATTGCCAGAAGATTTTTAAGTATATTTTTTCCTTCAGCTGAATATGCAAAGGTTTCAGTTTCACTTAATGTAAAGAAGGAACTGTTTTCAGCTTCATTTAAAGTACTTTCGAAGGAAGGATATCTTTCTGTAATGAAGAATTCCTTTGCAAAGTCCCAGGATAGTGAAGAAAATGATGAGGCTACACTTCAGGCACTGAAAAAGGTTAAGAAGGGCGATATTCTTCCTGTTGAGGAGTTTTCAATTAAGGAGGGAGAAACTTCTCCTCCTAAAAGGTATAACTCAGGTTCCATTATTCTTGCTATGGAGAATGCAGGACAGCTTATTGAAGATGAGGAATTAAGGGCACAGATTAAAGGAAGCGGTATTGGTACCAGCGCAACCAGGGCTGAGATATTAAAAAAGCTTAATACTATAGGGTACATAGCAACTAATCCTAAAACCCAGATTATAACTCCTACAATGCTGGGGGAAATAGTGTATGATGTAGTTGATAACTCAATTAAGCAGCTTCTTAACCCTGAACTTACAGCCAGCTGGGAAAAAGGGTTGACCTACGTTGCCAATGGTGAGATAACATCAGATGAATATCTTAATAAGCTTGAAGGCTTTGTTACAAGAAGAACCCAGGCGGTAAAGAGTATGAATAACCAGTCAGAGCTGGTTAAGCTGTTTAATGATTTCGCCAGATTCTATAAGTAATATATGAATTTATAGGATTATGGATTTATATTCAGTATTATTTTTTGTACATTAATATCCTGCCATCTGTGAATGGCTGTGTGATATTAGGAAAGGAACAGATATGTGTGGAATAGTTGGATATATAGGAGACAGGGATTGTACTAATGTACTGGTAGACTGTCTTGAAAAACTGGAATACAGAGGATATGATTCTGCAGGAATAGCCGTGCTTGATCAGGGAGTTATCAAGGTCAGCAAATGCAAGGGACGTCTAAGTAATTTACGAGATAAGATGGAAAGAGAAGGAAAGCCCAAAGGATATGTTGGAATCGGACATACAAGATGGGCAACTCATGGTGAACCATCAGATATTAATTCTCATCCACATGGCAATAAAAGGATAACAATTGTACATAACGGAATTATCGAGAATTACAGACAGATTAAAGAATTTCTTATTTCTGAGGGGTATAGTTTTGTTAGTGAGACTGATACAGAAACTGTGGCAAAGCTTATTGATTATTACTACAGTGGAGATCCTCTGGATGCAATTATCAAAGTACTTTCAGAGATTAAGGGTTCATACGCTTTAGGAATAATGTTCAGGGATTTTCCTGACAGAATATATGCAGTACGTAAGGACAGTCCTCTTATAGTGGGTAAGGGGGAAAATGAGAATTTTATTGCATCCGATGTTCCTGCTATTATGAAATATACAAGGAATTATTACCTGCTGGAGCAGGATGAGATTGCAGAGATTAAGAAAGACCAGGTTTCCTTCTATAATCTTCACAGAGAGCAGATTCATAAGGAAGTTAATACTGCTGACTGGGATGTGGATGCGGCTGAAAAGGGTGGATATGAGCATTTCATGCTCAAGGAGATTCACGAACAGCCTACATCCTTTAAGACAACAGTTACTCCAAGAATAACTGACGGGCTTCCTGACTTTTCCGCAGAAGGATTTGATATACAGAGATTATCAGCATACAGTAAGATATATATTGTTGCCTGTGGTACAGCCATGCATGCGGGACTTGTTGGCAAATACGTAATAGAGAGACTTGCAAGAAAGCCTGTAAGTGTTGAGATTGCGTCTGAATTCAGGTACATGGATCCTTTGATTGACGATACATGCCTTATGATAGCCATATCACAGTCTGGTGAGACTGCTGATACAAGAGCTGCCATGGAACTTGCTAAAAGCAGGGGAGCAGACACAATGGCTATTGTTAATG
>CALZFR010000038.1 GCA_945648485.1 uncultured Eubacterium sp.
ATTTTTCTTCACATTCTTTCAGGGAAATTCTTATCTCATCACTTTCCATCAAAAATGCATTAACGTCTCTTATCTTAAGATCCTGTTTAAGCTTAAGATACTCCTTGGCTTTTTCAGACTGTTTTTCAAGTGGACCAACCTGCTTTTCAAGTTCCTTTAGGATATCATTAACACGGACAAGATTTTCTCTTTCATTCTCAAGTTTCTTAATAGAGGCTGCTTTTCTTCTTTTGAATTTAACAATACCTGCTGCTTCGTCAAAAAGCTCTCTTCGCTCTTCAGGACGACCACTTAATATTTTATCTATCTGTCCCTGTCCGATAATTGAGTAACCTTCTTTACCAATACCAGTATCATAGAATAATTCGGTAATATCCTTTAGACGGCAGCTGTGACCATTGAGCTGGTATTCACTTTCACCGGAACGGAATACTTTTCTTGTTACCGTTACCTCGTTATATTCAACTGGAAGGGCATGATCTTCGTTGTCAAATGTTATTGATACATACGCAAAACCAACAGGCTTTCGTGCTTCAGTTCCAGCAAATATTACATCTTCCATCTTAGAGCCACGAAGCTGTTTTGCACTCTGTTCACCTAATACCCATCTAACGGCATCTGCAACATTACTTTTTCCTGAACCATTAGGACCAACAATACCTGTTATTCCGTTTTGGAATTCAAATACAATTTTATTGGCGAAGGACTTAAATCCTTGAATTTCAATACTTTTTAGATACATTATTTCTTTCCTTTCGGATTTATATCAATTCCTTTTGATTTAAGATACTTAAGGGCTGCAAAAGCTGCCTTTTGCTGGGCATTTTTCTTTGTATGGCCTTCGGCTGTGACATTAAATAAATCATTACAACTTGCAGAATATATAAATGTTTTATTATGGTCAGGACCTTCCTCACGTACCATTTCATACTGCACTTCTTTTCCTCTTGATTGTACAACTTCCTGAAGAATAGTCTTGCTATCAAAAAAGAGCTGCTTATTCTCTAAATCATTTAATATATAATTCTGAATAAACTCTTTTGCACTAGTAAAACCACCATCAAGATAGATTGCTCCAATTAATGCTTCGCACGCATCTGATATAATTGAATCAAGATTACGGCCACCTGTGTGTTCTTCACCCTTTCCCAGCATAATATATGATGGCAGATCAAATGCTCTGGCACATAATGCCAGGGTGGGTTCACATACAATACTTGCCCTGAAGCGTGACATACTACCTTCATTCATTTTTTTGTTATTATAGATATAGTCACTGGTTGTAAGCTCCAAAACCGCATCTCCAAGAAACTCAAGGCGTTCATTGTCAGGAATATTACGTTTTACAACTTCATTGGCATATGAACTATGTGTTAAGGCATTTTTTAGAAGGCTGATATCCTTAAAATGATAATTGATTGTATTCTGCAGTGACTCAAGGTCTGTATTATGATTTGGCATATAACTCCCCCTTTCTTTCACTATTTACATGAATTAAACAAAATAAAAGGCTGTCTAAATAAGACAGCCAAAATATTATAGTGCTGACTTAATCTGATTAACAGCATCCGCTACTGTTATAATGTTGTCTGCAGCATCATCTGGAATCTGAATGTGAAACTCATCTTCAATTCCCATTATAATCTGTAATACATCAAGTGAATCTGCATCTAAATCATCAACAAATGTTGTTTCTGGTGTAATCTTTGAAGGGTCAATGTTAAGAACCTTTGCAATAATTGCCTGAATTTTTTCGAACTCCATGATAAAAGCTCCTTTCATGTAATTAATTATATTTTAAGACAAAGATGCCTTAATTTTATCATTAATATTTTCTTCTTTAAATTTAATACACTGTAAAATAGAATTTCTAATTTCGTTAGCTTTAGCACTGCCGTGGGCTTTTACAACAAGACCATTGATACCGATTAAAGGGGCACCTCCATACTGCTTTGCATCAAGGGATTTCAAGTCTTTTTTAAGGTCCTTCTTAATAAGTAAAGCACCTATCTTTGTTTTTATATTCTTCATCATGGTCTGTTTAACAAGACCAATAAGAGTTGCGGCAGTTCCTTCGTAAAGCTTAAGAATAACATTTCCAACAAAAGCATCACATACAATGACATCTGCAGCCCCCGATGGAATTTCTCTTGCTTCAATACTTCCAATGAAATTAATATCAGAACATTCCTTCAATAATGGGTAAGTCTCTTTAACAAGAGAATTTCCTTTCTCCTCTTCAAGACCAACGTTTACAATAGCCACCCTGGGATTAGGAATACCATGAATGTCTCTCATATATATAGAACCCATCTTTGCCCATTGTACAAGAAAGCTAGACCTTGCATCTACATTACCACCGCTGTCAACAAGTAACGAAAAGCCTGTTCTGGTTGGAATTACAGGTGCAAGAGGCGGACGTTCTACTCCAGGAATTCTTCCTATAATTGTTTGGCCACCAACAATAATTGCTCCAGAGCTTCCAGCAGATATAAATGCATCTGCCTGGCCTTCTTTTACAAGATACATTGCCTTAACCAATGAAGAATCCTTCTTTCGTCTTACTGCCATAACAGGAGGATCTCCTGTCTCGATAATTTCTGTGGCATTAATTACTTCAACACGTTTTTTGTCGTATGTATATTTGCTAAGCTCTTCGTTAATGCTGTCCTCTTTGCCCACCAGATAGGTAAATATACTGGAATTGGCATTAAGAGCTTCAATTGCACCTTTTACAATTTCACCCGGTGCATTGTCTCCACCCATGGCATCAAGAGCTACCTTACAATAATTTTCCATTAGTTATACCCCTTGCTATTATATTCTTAATAAACTCGTTATAATATACTATAAAACTGCCCTAAAATCAAGAATTCTTCTTTTTGTAGTATATTCTGCTTACAATAATAAACAAAATACTTGATATAATCAGTATTGTTACTAGAATAACAATAATTTTACAATCTTTATCATTCTCAATATTACGTTCATTTGAGTTGTTTTTTAATTCTGATATCTGGCTTGAAACTGAAGAACTGATTTCTAAACTGATTTCTGAACTGATATCTGTTCCTGAAGTTTTAGTTTCAGATATTGAAGTACTTTCGGTTTCTGCTGCAGTTGTTGGTTCCTCTGTAACTTCTTCAGCAGAAATTTGTGGCTCTGTTGGAAGTGGTTCAGAAGGTGTCACATCATTTTCAACTTGAATTTCTGATGTTTCAATTCTTTCAGCTGTTTCTATATTACTTATGCCATAGTTTCCAGTGTATCCATTATATGATGTATCACTTATAGGCAGGGTTGTATGATTATCTCTCATGTTAGTTCCATACAGAAAAAACTGCCATCTTACACCATTTGGATCGGACATATTGGTTGGGTCAATAAAATAGTATTCTCCATCAAGAGCAACAACATTAAGGGCGTGGGCAGAATCAGTATATATATAGCTTTCAATGCCAAGGTTTTCCATACAGATTTGAAAACATTCAGCATAAGCAGCACATACACCGGTTCCATCCACTATTCCATGATATATGTCACCATACGTTTTAGAATAGTCATAGGAAATATTAGTAGCAACATATTCTGCAACATTCATAATTTTGTCATAATCACTACCATAGTTAAATTGTGATGAAATACTGTGAAGAGTTGACATAGCAGCGTTATACTGGGATTCCGACATTGATTCATCCCATGTTTCCACGACAACACTTAACAGAACACTTGCTGAGTACGTATCATTTATTCTCTGACTGTCAACAAGACACTGACGTGTAGCCTCCTTATAGGTTCTGTATGTATGGTATGTTCCATTGACTCTATGGTCAAATCCTTCGATTGGATCGCCTAAATAATATATTAATTCCTGCCCAAAGTAAGCATTATAATTATAATAATCATCTATAAGAGCCTTTGCCTCAGCCCTCGACATGTAGGTATAATCATTAATATCATTGGAAAAACCACTGAAGACCTGCTGCTTTCCGTATATTACAAAGGAAAATACATTGACGAAAAACAGCTGTATACATAAAAATGCTGTTATAAATATAGCTATAGGATTTGATAGAATATTTGTATTCTTTTTCAATTTAATCACCTTTTCTGTAAGCAGGAACGAATTCTGACCTTTTGACCCTTGTATCATAATTATATTATGGAAAAATCATATTGAAAAGAAAAAAATTTCAATTAATACAAAGAAAAAACTCCCGGAAAACCCGGGAGTATACTTATTGATAATTAATCAACAGAAACGATTTCTTTCTTATTATAAGAGCCACAAGACTTGCAAACTCTGTGAGGCATCATTAAAGCACCACACTTGCTGCACTTTACAAGATTAGGAGCGCTCATCTTCCAGTTTGCTCTTCTCTTGTCTCTTCTTGCCTTAGATGACTTATTCTTTGGACAAATTGACATTCAGGTTACACCTCCTTAAAATTGTTTAAAATATCTTTGAAAACAGACATTCTTGGATCCAGGACATCTCTGTCGCAACCACATTCGGCAACATTCAGGTTTGTACCGCATACAGGACACAAGCCCTTGCAATCCTCCCTGCATAAAATCTTACCTGGTATGGAAACAAGTAATTCGCCGAAAATAAGTCTATCCACGTCGAGGTTGTATCCATCAATATAGTCTTTTTCTTCTTGTTCTTCATCCGATTCTGTCTTATTAAATTCAATAACATCATCCACGTTGAAATCAATGTTTATCTCAACGGGCTCAAGACATCTGTCACATGGAATACTCAATGTCACACTGCCCTCACATTGAATCTGAACCTTATCCTTTCCAGTTTTATATGCCTGAATAACAAAAGGTTCTTTCCTGATTACTGGATATTTGTTAACACCATCATCAAGACTTGTCATATCAATATTAGCAGGATATGATATCTCATTTCCTGAGCCGGATAGAAGTTCTCTAAAATCAATCAGCATAATTGTCTCCAATTGTACTTCCTGGCAGTAAAATACAAGAAAATAAAAGACTTGCATTTACCACACTTTGAATATTATACGCATCAGCCTACGCTTTGTCAACTATTATTTATACAAAAAGACTAAAAGACTAAGATAAACTTAGTCTTTTAGAAAATAAACTTATGTTAACATATATTACTTTATAAGCGCAAGAGTTTCTCTGGCAATTGCAAGCTCTTCATTAGTTGGAATAACACAAAGCTTAACCTTTGAAGAAGGTGTTGAAATAATGCCACATTCACCACAAGCTTTCTTGCTTGCCTCTTCATCAAGTTCAACTCCAAGGTAGCCTAAATACTTTGTAACCATTGGTCTTAACCATGCAGCATTCTCACCAACTCCAGCTGTAAATGTAATTGCATCAACACCATTCATGGCTGCTGTATAAGCACCAATGTATTTAGCAACTCTGTATGCATAAGCTTCAAGAGTAACCTTAGCAACCTCATTGCCATCCTTTGCAGCAGCATCAATATCTCTGAAGTCAGATGAAATACCACCTGACATACCAAGAACACCAGATTTCTTGTTGAGAATATTAAGCATCTCACTTATTGAAAGATTTTCGTGGTTACATAAGAACTCAAGAATTGCTGGATCAAGATCTCCTGAACGTGTACCCATAATAAGTCCTTCAAGAGGTGTAAGACCCATTGAAGTATCAACACACTTACCACCGATTGATGCAGAAATTGATGCACCATTACCAAGATGGCATACAATTACTTTAGCATTATCTGGATCAAGATTTGCGAATTTAATTGTTTCTTTAGAAACAAAGCTGTGGCTTGTACCATGGAAACCATATCTTCTAATATGATACTTTTCGTAGTACTCACGTGGAATTGCGTAAAGATAAGCCTTAGGCTCCATTGTACCACCGAATGCAGTATCCCATACAGCAACATTCTTCTTACCAGGCATAGCAGCTTCAACAGCCTCAATACCAATTAAATTTGCAGGATTATGTAATGGACCAAGGTCAAAGCATTCTCTGATAACATTCTTAACATCATCATTAACAATAATTGAATCCTTGTATTTCTCTCCCGCATGAAGTACTCTGTGACCTACGGCAGCAATTTCATCTGTTGATTTAATTACACCATGAGATGGGTCTACCAAAGCGTCAAGAACTAACTTAACAGCAATGTTGTGATCCTTCATTGGAGTCTCAACAACAAACTTGTCCTTGCCAGTTGGCTTATGAGTAAGAACAGAACCATCGATACCAATTCTCTCAACAAGTCCCTTGGCAATAACACTTTCATCATCCATGTTAATTAACTGGTATTTTAATGATGAACTTCCACAATTTAATACTAAAATATTCATTGAAATAATTCTCCTTGTTATTGTATATAATGATCTTATTACTTTGATGAATTCTGAGCCTGAACTGCTGTCATGGCAACAACACCTACGATATCCTCAGCAAAACATCCTCTTGAAAGGTCATTAACCGGCATTGAAAGTCCCTGAAGAACAGGACCATAAGCACCTGCCTTTGCAAGTCTCTGAACAAGTTTATAACCAATATTGCCTGCCTCAAGACAAGGGAATACTAATGTGTTTGCTTTTCCAGCTACCTTGCTGTCAGGTGCCTTAAGAGCTGCAACTTCAGGAACAAGTGCAGCATCAAGCTGTAATTCACCATCGATTGCATACTCTGGATACTTCTCGTTAGCAATCTTTACAGCATCTGCTACCATTGTTACTCTGTCATGCTTTGCACTTCCATATGAAGAGAATGAAAGCATTGCAACCTTTGGCTCTTTTCCAACAAAACTCTTAAATGACTCAGCAGATAAAGCTGCTACTTCTGCAAGCTTTTCAGAATCTAAATCTGGATTAACAGCACAGTCAGCAAAAACAAAAAGACCATTCTCACCAAGCTCACAATCAGGAACTTCCATAAGGAAGAAGCCAGAAACTGAACTGATACCTGGTTTTGTCTTTAATAACTGAAGAGCTGGTCTGATTGTATTACCAGTAGAATGACACGCACCTGAAACTGCACCATCTGCATCACCACACTTGCACATAAGACATGCGTAATACATGTAATCCTTCTCCATTGTCTCTTTAGCTATCTCAGGGGTAACACCCTTCTTACTTCTTAATTCCACGAATTTGTCAATATACTTCTGCTTATTAGGATCGTTAAATGGATCTACTATTGTAGCTCCTGTAATGTCATAGCCCTGGCTGTTTTCCTTGATTTCTTCAGGAGTACCAATAATAACAATATTAGCAATTCCCTCCTTTAATATTTTCTCAGCTGCAGCAAATGTTCTCTTATCCATAGATTCTGGTAAAACAATTGTTTTCTTATCTGCTTTGGCTCTTTCAATAATTGTGTCAATAAATGCCATGATTACTGACTCCTCCTTAAAAATATTTTTTCCAGCACAAGCCGAAATCTTTATTTTATTATATACCTATTTTTGGAATAAAACAAGTTGACTATTGTTCAAAATGAAATTCATGTTGTTAATTTTATTTCTAAATGTAATAATAAATATATAACACTTATAGAATCGAGGAGTTAGAATGAAGGCAGTTGGTGTAATAACAGAATATAATCCTCTCCATAGCGGACATATACTTCACATTAATATGAGCAAATCCATGTCAGCAGCTGATGTTGTTGTCTGTGTAATGAGTGGTGATTTTGTCCAGAGAGGCGAACCTGCCATAATTGACAAGTTTTCAAGAGCAAGAATGGCTCTTGAAAGCGGTGTTGACCTTGTTGTTGAGCTTCCTGTTGAATATTGTCTTTCAAGCGCAGAAGGATTTGCAGAGGGAGCAGTTACTATCCTGAATAATCTTCACATTGATTCATTGTGCTTTGGATGTGAAGATGCAGATGCATCTTCTATGTCTGAACTTGCTGATATACTTCTTAATGAGACAGATGATTTTAAGAAATGTCTTACAAAACATCTTAATCAGGGAATGTCCTACGCAGCTGCAAGAAAAGAGGCTCTATCACAATATACTGGTGGAAAATACGATAAATTTATAAGCAAATCAAACAATATTCTTGGTATAGAATATATTAAAGCAGTTAAAAAACATAATTTTGACATAAAATTCCTGCCTGTCAACAGAGAAGGTGTGGATTATAATGATGAGGTATATAGTGATTTATCAAATCCCAGTGCAACTTCAATAAGAACAGCCATTCTAAATGGAAGGCTTGAAGAAATCGCACTGCCATCCCAAACCAGAGAAGTTATTAGTAATTCCTCTGCTTTTCCTGTGTTTTTTGATGATTTTGCTAACTTACTATATTATAAACTTGAGCAGGAATTAATTAGAACTGGTTACAATAAAGAAGAATTTGTTAATATCCTGTCACAGTACAAGGATATATCTACCGATATGGCGGGGAAAATATATAATGAATATACAAAAAATTGCAATGCCAGCTGCTACCCTTCCTTATCGGCTTTTGCACAAATAATAAAGACAAAGCAATATGCTTTGTCCAGAATTAAACGGGCTTTATTAAGGATAGTTCTCGACCTTTCTTCTGATGCATCCCCAGAAAGCTTTATCAGAATCCTTGGTTTTTCAGGCAAGGGAAGGGAGTATCTTTCTTATATAAAAACAATGGATGAAAATGTTCCAATAATTACTAAAGTAGCTGATTATAAAGAATTGTACTACTCCCAGATTCATGCCCATAACGTGTACAGACAGGTGTGCAACGCAAAGTTTGGAGTATCACCTGTCAGTGATTATCTGTTTAAACCTATAATTATAAATGATTAGTTTTTAAAACTATGTATTGGTGCAGGAATACGTCCTGTCCTGTTAACAAATGCAGAACAGTCAAACTGGTTAACAGGCATAATTGGAGCATGACCTAACAAACCACCGAATTCAACTGTTTCCCCAATACTTTTTCCTATTACAGGAATTACTCTGACAGCTGTTGTTTTCTGGTTAACCATACCGATTGCTGATTCATCAGCAATGATTCCAGAAATAGTTGAAGCTTTTGTATCACCAGGAATAGCAATCATGTCTAAACCAACAGAGCATACACATGTCATTGCTTCAAGTTTTTCTATTGTAAGAGAACCATCTAAAACAGCATTAATCATTCCCTGGTCTTCACTTACAGGAATAAAAGCACCACTTAAACCTCCAACATAAGATGATGCCATAACACCACCTTTCTTTACCTGATCATTAAGAAGGGCTAAAGCAGCTGTTGTACCCGGTGCTCCCGCCCTCTCAAGTCCAATCTCTTCAAGAATATCAGCAACAGAATCACCTATAGCAGGTGTTGGAGCAAGGGAAAGATCAATAATTCCGAATGGAACACCAAGCCTTTTTGAAGCCTCCTGGGCAACCAGTTGTCCAACTCTTGTTATTTTAAATGCTGTTTTCTTAATTGTTTCACATAATACTTCAAAATTAGCTCCCCTGACACTTTCCAGTGCGTATTTTACTACACCTGGACCACTTACACCTACATTGATTATCGCATCACTTTCTGTAACGCCGTGAAATGCTCCGGCCATAAAAGGGTTGTCGTCTGGAGCATTACATAATACAACAAGCTTTGCACACCCAAGAGAATCTTTTTCTTTCGTGAGTTCGGCTGTCTCTTTAACAATCTCTCCCATAAGTCTTACAGCATCCATGTTAATTCCTGTTTTAGTAGAACCAACATTCACGGAACTGCATATCAATTCGGTGGAAGCAAGTGCCTCTGGAATTGAACGGATTAAAAGTTCATCACTTTTAGTCATTCCTTTTGAGACAACGGCTGAATATCCTCCTATGAAATTAACGCCGACTTCATGAGCAGCCTTATCAAGAGTTTTTGCAATTGACATATAATCATGTGGTGTCTTGCATGCAGAGCCACCAATGAGAGATATTGGAGTAACCGATATTCTCTTATTTACAATTGGAATACCTATTTCCCTGGAAATATCTTCTCCTGTAGATACTAAATCTTTAGCAAGACTTGTAATTTTATTGTAAATATTATTGTTCAGCACCTCAAGATTATCACTAATGCAGTCTAAAAGACTTATTCCCATCGTAATCGTGCGAACATCCAGATTTTCTTTTTCAACCATTTTATTGGTTTCTGTTACTTCATATATATTAATCAAAGCTGTTCTCCTTCAAAATGAAATAATAATTAAATTATTTATATCCTGTGCATCATGTCAAAGATTTCTTCTCTCTGGCATTTTACTGAAACACCGATTCCTTCTCCTAATTTCTCAAGATCAGAAACAACTTCATTATATGATTTAGTTGAATTTGCAACATCAACAATCATCATCATGTTAAAGTAACCTGAAACAATTGTCTGGGAAATATCAAGTATGTTGATAGTTGTCTCTGCAAGATATGTACATACTTTGGCGATAATTCCGACAGTATCTTTACCAACAACAGTAATTACGCATTTTTTCATTAATTTAATCTCTCTTTCTTAATTGTATTGCTAAAAATATATCTGATATAGGTCCTACTATGACCCTTTAAAAGAAAAAAGTCAATTAAAAATTATTCTGAACTGCTAATAAAAATATAATTCTGTAATAATATAACAGATTGATACCCACAGTTATACTTCAATAATTCTTGAAGGAGTGTCTCTTTCTGCAACTGATATATTAAAATCACTTGATTTAAACTCACTGTCTGACATGTCAATTTCACATTTAACAGTCTCAAAAGCTAATTTATCATAATTATTTTCTTTACTGAGGTGACCAAGAAATACATTCACACATTGATTATTCAATATATTGTCAATCAGCTTTCCTGACGCCTCATTAGATAAATGTCCCTTATCGCTTAAAATACGCTGCTTAAGGTAATATGGGTAGCTTCCTACCTGTAACAGATTCACATCGTGATTTGCTTCAATAATCAGTGAATTGCAGTCTTTAAGATTATTGATGATATAATCATTATAAAACCCTAAGTCTGTCGCAACAGCCATGCTTTTGTTTCCACATTCAATTCTGTATGCAACAGGGTCATTAGCATCATGTGATACACTGAATGGCCTGATAACAAGATCATTAATCATAATCTCCTGGTCTGGTTTTACCTGGTTAAATAAACAATGATCTATATTCCCTGTTGATAACGAGTTTAATATCCCATCCCATGTTCCTTCAGTTGTATATACAGGAATACCATCTTTTCTTGATAGAACACCAAGAGATTTAATGTGGTCGATATGCTCATGTGTAACCAGAACAGCTGAAATATCTTTGATATCAAGGTCTGCTTTATTAAGACCTTCCTGGATTCTTTTTCTGCTCACACCTGTATCAATTAGTACATGAGTATTGTCTGAGCCTATATATACACAGTTTCCACTGCTTCCGCTGGCAATAGTCATCATTCTCATTATGGTTTCTCCCAATACAGATCTATTACATCCCCATCTTTCAGAGGTGCTGTATATTCACCTGTTTCTCCATTAAGATTCAGAACAACGTTACCCTGCGGTTTAGATAAATCAAATTCATAAAATTGAAAAAGGTCTACAAGAATATATTCACTTTTCCCTTTAAGGGTAACAGGTGTTCCATTAATCAGAACTACAATATCAACAGGTGCTTTAGTCTCTGACATTTCCTCATTCTGTAAATCATTGCCTGACCCTTCATCTGAAGCCTTGCCATTATTGGATGAAGAATCTGATACATCTGAAGGTGACTGGTCAGATGTATCAGAATTATCAGAATCATTTTCTGAAAAATCACTTATGTTACCATATGCACCACTTCTGCTTTCGTTAATATCAACAGTTTTGATATTAAAATTCTCATATACTAATGTATCATTATCAGCTAAATCATTATTAACATACACATCACACATTGATATATCATAATCCAGGAATGTAAACAGCTGTTCAACAGTATAATAACTTTCCATCTGAATTGAGTCTTTACTCTGTATATCATAGAA
>CALZFR010000039.1 GCA_945648485.1 uncultured Eubacterium sp.
GCTGCCAGAAGAAGGTGCCTATCCATACATGGCAATGCTTACAATTAAAGATATGCTGGAAATGAAGACATGTCACGACAAAACTACATATAAAGAGGCTGGTGTAACTGACTGGGTTGGTTCTTTCTTTACAACAAAGCCTACTCATGTACCTGGCACAAGCTTTGCATATGATACATCTTCTACCCATGTACTTGGTGCTCTGGTAGAAAGACTTTCAGGAAAAACATTTCTTGACTATTTAAGAGAGAAATGTCTCAATGAACTTGGTTTCTCTAAAGAAGCCCATGTACTTTGTGACCCGTATGGTATACCTATGGGTGGTTCAGGTCTGTGTGCCACCACAAGAGACCTCTATATTCTTACAATGCTTATGGCTGGCAATGGTAACATCAACGGAAAGCAGTACCTTCCAGAAGATTTTATGAAATCAGCCATCGAAAAGCACAGTGACTCCTATGCAAACCAGGGAACTTTGGAAGAACTGCAGGGATATGGATACCAGATATGGTGCACCAGACATGGCGGCAACGCTTTGTTCGGAATGGGCGGACAACTGGGAGTGTACATCCCTAATCAGGATATATATATGGTTACAACATGTGATGCCCAGGGACGACAGGGTGGTGTCCAGCTTATATACGAAGCATTCTTTGAAGAAATATATGACAAACTTGCAGGAAAATCAACCTACGATACTCCTGCACTTTCACTTGAAGAATATATTAACTCAAGAAGTGTTATTGCACTTCCTGGAGACATGTCATCACCAATGCAGGATAAAATCAACCACACAGAGTATATATGTGATGAAAACCCAAGCGGAATAAAAACCATTAAGGTCGATTTCGATGAAAGCCAGAAAGGAAAGGTTATATATACAACTGCTGCCGGAACCCATACTATAAGTTTTGGTCTGGGAAGCACTGTAACAGGAGAGCTCCCTGTATATGGCTACAGATATGCCGCTTCCGGTTCATGGCGCATGGATAATTACCTTCTCATAAGAATTAATATAATTGATGATGAGGTGGGCAATGTATACATGGGTCTGAATTACAAGGATGACTATATAACCGTGGTACTTAAAAAAGTCGTTGAAAACAAACTAGGGGAATATCAGGGCGTTTTCAGCGGAAAATGCTGATAGACCATATATATACAGATATATACAAAACCTGCAGTCACATCATGGTATGGCTGCAGGTTTATCTTTTTATCTATTTATCTCTTTTATCTCTCAAATCCGATAATTAATCCGCCCTTTTCAGCATAGAAACTGCAAAGTCCTGTTGTATTAGCTAATATCACTTCAGCATCTGCATATTCATCGGTAATAATCTGCTTTAAAGTCTGTGCAGCTCCTTCATTAAAGCAGTGGTCAATCAAAACCTTACCGCCATGATAGCCTGATTTCTTCATGTTCTTATAGATACAGGCAATAGCTTTCTTCTCCCCACGAACCTTATCTGTAGGATTAAGAGTTCCATCAGGAGCATCCCCAACAATACGTATACCAAACATGCTGGCTATGGCAGCAACAGCGTGATTAATTCTACCATTATTAGCAAGATTTCTTACACTTTCAAGGGAAAAAATAATACAGGTGTGTTTCTTATAATCTTCAATCTCCCTGCATATTGTATCATAATCCTTATCCGCTGATATCAATTCCTTAAACTTCTCTATCAGAAGCTTCATCGTAGGTCCTGTGGCACGGGAATCAAGGACATATACCTTTCTGCCCGGATGAGTCTCCTCATACTGTTCTTTGGCAGCAAGAGCAGAATTATAGCTTCCTGACAACTCACCAGATATAGTAGTACAGAACACCTCATCTGCATCTGCAAATGCTTCCAGCCAGTCCCCTACTCCGGGACATGCTGTTCCTGAGCGTCCCTTATACACAGATAATTCCTCAACCATCTGGGCCACATCCAGATTCTCATTATCATGGTATTCCTTCGTATCCGTGGAAATAATCATATCTACAGAGGTGTAGTCAGCCCCTTCAAAATTATACATATTAGCAGACGAATCTGATACTATCTTCCTTTTCATGTCATACCCCTTACCAAAACATATCGCTCAACAAACTTTTATATGTGGTTTTAAAAACCATATATGTAAGTATATGCTATAAATTACCATTCGTCAATGAATAATTTAACTGCTTTATACTTTTTCCATTCACCAAACTTTACACTTGAAGGTTCTTGCGTATGAGGACCAATCATTTTTTCCATCCATATCATATCATACCATGTATTGAACTTGAAACCACTATCATGAAATGTTCCTACTGGATTAAAACCCATTTTTTTATGAAAAAGATAACTATCCTTTGTAAGATGCTCATCTGCTTCTTTAGGCATTGCAATACAGGCATTCATATTCAAAATGCCCATATCTGCAAGCGTGTTTTCTAATACGGCGTAAAGCTGTTTTCCTATTCCTTTTCTACGTTCCGTCTGCCTCACATACACTGTTACTTCTACAGACCAGTCGTATGCTTGCCTGGTCTTAAACGGACCAGCATATGCATATCCTGTAATTACGTCACCTTCCATTGCCTTAATATATGGATAACGGTCGGATATTCTGGCTATTCTGGATTTAAACTCATCCAGAGAAGGAACATTGTATTCAAAGGACACAGCCGTATCTGTAACATATGGTGAATAAATATCAAGTAGTTCTTTTGCATCGTTTATTTCAACAGGTTGTATTATCATTATTTCTCTCCAAAATATGCCATACAAATTCATTTATATGGTAATCATAACATTTTTATTATGATAGATTTCAAAAGTCTTCCCAGATTTTGATTTATATCAGTTATTTCTTCATTTTCATAGAATTAACGAATTCCTCCACTCCAGCCCGATACTCCGAAAGTCTGTGGGATTTCTTAATCTTCTTGAACGCCTTCTCATTACCAGGATTAAACTGGTTAATGTATATCCATACTTCCTTCATCTTGTGCATGGCATTCACTTCATTATCCATTACTCTAATATAGTCATTCAGCAGCCTGTCTGTGAATTTTTTCAAAGTATCGGCAGCCTTTGCTCCATCTTCTTCATAACCCTGGAATGCATCTTTATGTCCGATTTGTTCAATAATTCCAGGATTACCAACAAAGCCACGACCCAGCATTACTCTGTCTACTTCAGGACATGTTTCTGTAAATCTGATATAATCCTCTGCCGTAAATATATCCCCATTGTAGCATACCGGATTACAGCTTTCCTCCACAGCCCATTTAAAAACCTCCATATCCGGTGTATTTTTATAATAATCAGTCCGGACTCTTGGATGAATAATGACCTCTGAGAGAGGATAATCATTATATATTTCCAGAAGCAGTCTGAATTCCTCATGGCTGTTAAGACCTGTCCTTGTCTTAACCGACATGTGCATATCCTTCATCTCAGACGAGCTTAACACCTTATCCAGAAATGAGTCCAGTTCCAGTGGCTGGGCAAGAAAACCTGCTCCTCTGAACTTGCTTACCACAGTGCCTGAAGGACATCCCAGGTTAAGGTTTATCTCTTTATACCCCATACCTTTAAGCATTGCCGCAGCCTCAAGAAACAGACCAGGATCATTAGCCATTATCTGTGGAATGGTATTAATTCCCACATTATGCTCAGGTCTTATGTCATTCTGCTCTCTTGTTGTATAGCCCTTTGATTTGTTAGGAGAAATGAATGGAATAAAATATTTATCCACTCTTCCTTTCCCATAGAATTCTTCATATGCATTGCGGAATACAAACCCAGTAACCCCTTCCAGAGGTGCCATATATATCTTCATAAATCCTCTATTCTACTAATGTATCTTTTTCTTGTTAATCTCTGGCAAATATGATAATATAACCACGAGCGTTATTCGAAAGAAAATGCATCAGATTAAACTTTTATCTATATTTATTTGATGGAATTGACCATAACGGCAATTACTTAATCAATCTTCAAGTCAATCTGTTGTTGGGTTTTACCCTATTTTCATGCCTTTCGGCAAGCGTTCATTTCTAAATATTTTTAAGCGTATATATACGCAGAAATGAGGTAAACATGACAGTAAACAAACAATTCAACACTAAGTTCATGGTAGAACTTGCCATGATGATTGCCATTATCGTAGTGATGTCCCTGACTCCACTTGGCTACATCAAACTTCCTGGACTTACAATCACATTCTTAACTGTACCTGTTGCAGTTGGTGCTATTCTGTTAGGACCACTAGGCGGTATTGTATGTGGTGCTACATTCGGTCTTACAAGTCTTTATCAGGCAATCAGTGGCGGTTCCGCATTCACAGCAATGCTTTTCTCTATTAATCCTGTAGGTACAGTTTTCCTTACCCTTGTTCCAAGAATACTTGAAGGATGGCTTACAGCACTTATATTCCAGGCACTCCACAAGATGGTAAAGACACAGAAGTTTTCCTACTTCATTGCCAGTCTTGCCTGCCCACTGCTTAACACTCTTCTGTTCATGAGCACACTTGTAATTATATTCTATAATACACCATATATCCAGAGCTTTGCAGCAAAGTTTGGAACAAGCAATCCATTTACATTCGTTGTTGCATTCGTAGGTGTTCAGGGAACTATTGAAGCTGTGGTATGCTTTGTTGTGGCAAGTATTCTCTCAAGAGCATTGTACAAAATTCTTAAGACTACTATGTAAAGATATTTTCATGTAAAGATATTTTCGTTTAATTTCTGAGAGATTACCGCATAACAGGAATTTCCAGATAAAACTCAATCTATAATTAGAACAAAGTGGGCAAGCCCACTTCAAATAATCCACTGGAAGTAAATTACATGCGTTACTCCCAGTGGATTTTTAAGCTGATTTTATTCTATTTTCTTTCCCTTATAGAATGCGATTGCAAGTATTCCTGCAACAAGAAGAACTGCAATTGTCATCCACATGATAAACACCGCCGGTGAACTCTTCTTAAACATATCATAATATCCGCCAAGATATATAAGAATTCCCAGTGTTGGCACAATATAATTCATATACCATCTAAGCTTGTGCGAAAGGCTCATACCCTTTCCTGTATTGACTTCTGCCACGAAATTATCCCATCCCCATCCGTTCTTTCTCACGCAGAATAATACGAACAGAATACTTCCAAGAGGAAGAATATTATAAGATACAATGAAATCCTCAAGGTCCATAATTGTGCTTCCTGCACCAAGAGGCTGGATTCCTGACAGAATGTTGTATCCTAATACTGCCGGAATTGAAAGGACTGCCACGCCAATCAGGTTTACAAGAACACATTTCTTTCTCTCCAATTCAGTGGCATCGTGGGTCATCTTCACAATATTTTCAAATACTGCAATAACTGTTGACATTGCCGCAAATGACATAAATATAAAGAAGCATGTTCCCCACAATCTTCCGTTAGGCATATGGTTAAATACGCTTGGAAGAGTTATATATAAAAGTGATGGACCGGCATCAGGCTGTACATCATAAGCAAAGCATGATGGAATTATAATAATTCCTGCCATAAGTGCTATAAATGTATCAAGTATTGTTACACTTAATGCTTCACCTGTAAGCTTTCTCTCCTTAGAGAGATAACTTCCGAAAATCTCCATTGAACCCATACCAATACTTAATGTAAAGAATGCATGTGTCATTGCTGCAAATATAACATTAAATATACCATGCTCTGACAATTTCTTAAAATCTGGAACAAGATAATACTTAAGTCCTTCTTCTGCACCAGGCAGTGTCACAGAACGAAATACCAGCACAACCATAAGCACAACAAGAAGAATCATCATTACCTTAGTAATGTTCTCAACTCCATTTTTAAGTCCCAGAGCACAGATTCCAAAGCACAGTAATATGATAACCATGGTCCAGAACATCATTACACCAGGCTCATTAAGCATATTTTCAAATATATCTTTAACCTGCGCTGTATCTGCATTAACAAATTTGCCTGTAATCATAAGATACACATAATGCAGCATCCATCCTGCCACCATTGTGTAGAACATCATCAGAAGATAATTGCCTGCAAAGCAGAAATATTTAACCTTGCCCCATATTGTTCCCTCTGGCTGAAGGACATCATATGCCTTCATGACACTCTTACCACTGCCACGTCCCACTGCATACTCACATATAAGCATTGGCAATCCCAGCATGGCAAGACATGCAAGATATATTACAATGAATGCTGCTCCGCCATTCTCACCGCATATGTATGGGAATTTCCATACATTTCCCAAACCTATGGCACATCCCGCCGATACCAGGATAAATCCAAGTCTTGATCCAAATTGTTCTTTTTCCATAAAGCTCCCTTACTAATAATTATTCTCTTCCCCCCATTGCCTCCTTGAGAGTTCTCCACCCAAGCACTGCACATTTTACCCTGGCAGGCATGTGGGCAATATCCTTTAAGGCAGATGCCTCCTCCAGACTGTCTATTTCCTCATCTGTAGCTTCACCTTTAATCATTTTCATGAAAATCTCTCCCATAGCAAGAGCCTCATCCTTATTTTTACCTATTACCATGCCAAGCATAATGTCAGCAGAAGCCTGTGATATAGCGCATCCATCCCCAATAAATGCACCATCTGTAATAACGTCCCCATCCATCTTAAGCTTAAGAAATATGTCATCTCCGCAGCTTGGATTAACGCCTTCCAGCACAATATCAGCATCCTCAAGATCATGCTTGAACTCCGGACGGATGTTATGCTCTGTTAATATCTCATTATAAAAACCTTTATTCTCCATAACCCATTCTCTCCCTTATTGAAGCCAGACTTTCAACGAAAGCATCTACTTCTTTCTGTGTATTATAGAACATTAAACTTGCTCTTGTTGTGGAGTTAACCCCCAGATGATTGAGAAGAGGCTGGGCACAATGATGTCCTGCTCTCACAGCAATTCCGTCTGAAATAAGGATTTCGCTCACATCGTGAGGATGAACATTATCTATTGTAAATGAAATAATTCCTGTATGCTCCTGTGGATTATCTGAGCCAAGAATATGGATATGAGGGATTTTCTTCATTCCCTCCATTGCCCTGGCTGTCAAGGCTGCCTCAGCCTGCTCCATTTTGTCAAAACCTATAGACCATACATATTTAATAGCTGCATCAAGACCTGCTGCTCCTGCTGCATTAACTGTTCCTGCCTCAAATTTATGTGGAAGCTCCGCATATTTAGCTCCAAATCTGGTTACAGACTCAATCATTTCGCCACCAGACAGAAATGGAGGCATAGCATCAAGCAGTTCCCTCTTTCCATATAGCACTCCTATTCCCATAGGACCGAAAACCTTATGTCCGGAAAATGCAAAAAAGTCAGCATCCATATCCTGAACATCTACTGCCATATGCGGAGTACTCTGTGCTCCATCTACTACAATTACTGCCCCTTTCTTATGTGCCATGGCAGCAATTTCCTTAACAGGATTAACTCTTCCAAGCACATTGGAAACCTGTGTTACTGCTACAATTTTCGTCTTGTCTGTTATCAATTCTGAAATTTTGTCAAGATCAAGGCTTCCATCCTGCTCACAGTCAATATATTTTAAAACTGCACCAGTCTGTCTGCATACCATCTGCCATGGAAGAAGGTTGCTGTGGTGTTCCATAATAGACACCAGCACTTCATCTCCCGCCTTAACATTGTTAAGGCCATAGCTGTATGCAACTAAGTTCATGCTTTCCGTTGTATTTCTTGTAAATACGATTTCCTCCGAATGGGCAGCATTAATAAACTTTCTCACTGTCTGCCTTGCATTCTCATATATATCTGTAGCTTCAACACTAAGAGGATATGAACCACGCAGTGGATTGGCATTATGATTCATGTAGAATGAAACTTCCGCATCTATAACACACTGGGGTCTCTGGGATGTGGCTGAATTATCAAAATATATTATGTTATCCTGCATAAGAAGAGGAAAATCTTTTTTGTAATTTTCTGACATTTCAATCCTCATTTCTAAACATCATATTGCAAAAACGCAATATATTATTTGCTCTAAAAATTCATTAAATCATATATCTTAATCCATATATTTTAAGGACGATTCAATCTTTTTTACGGTTTTCTCATCCCCAGCCAGTCTGGCAACTCTGTCAATAGCCGCCCGGGCCATAATACTTTCAGCTTTCTTCTTATCAATTCCCCTGCTCTCAAAATAGAAAAGTGTGTCCTCATCAAGCTCTCCAATAGTAGCTCCGTGATTTCCCACAACATTTTCTTCAGCGCACAGGATAAGAGGAACTGTCTTGTTAACCACATCCTCGCCAAGAAGAAGCACTGTCTCCTGCTCATTTCCTACAGAATCAGTACAGCCATTCTTGAAATCAATAGTACCTTTGAATACCTTTTTAGCGGCATCATTAAGGGAACCATTTACATTAATCTCACTTTCTGTCTTCTTACCTGTATGATTAGCAAATATATTAATATCTATATTCTGATTGCTGCGTCCAATATAACCTATATCTGCCTTAAGACTGCTGCCCTCTCCTTCCAGGTCAATACGGCTGTCAGAATACAAATCGCCTTTTCCTAAGAATATCTGGATAAGCTCCGCTGTTGCCCCAGCCTGGCAGTTTATCCTTACTTCATTGTACAGAATTGATTCTTCCTCTGTGGTCTGGAGCTGGATAAGCTTAAGTCTGGAATTCTCATTAAGGTCAATTGTTGTGCGGACTGCAAGATTATTATCTGCAGAATAATCCATGATAACCGTAATCTCGCTGTTCTTTACAGTCTTAACAGTTACGTCCTTGGTACAGAATTCGCCATTGCCTTTAACAGAGATTCTTATTGGCTCTTTATCAGATTTTTGGGGCTGATAGCTTTCATCTGGAAGATGGACAGTTTTTTCAAGATTCCAGTCGATTCTGGCATCATTTACTCCAAGCCAGTACCAGGTCTTGGCAGGGAGTCTGTTAATAATCAGTTTATTTTCATTTTTCATACTAACCTATACTTCCTTTCATCTCAAGACGGATAAGATTGTTCATCTCTACTGCATATTCAAGAGGAAGCTCTTTAGATACATTGTCAGCAAATCCGCTTACAATAAGGGCTCTTGCATCTTCCTCACTCATTCCTCTGGACATAAGATAGAATACTGCATCATCACTTATGCTTCCAATCTTGGCTTCATGTCCTATGGCTGCATCCCTGGTTCTTATATCCATGGCAGGAATTGTATCTGAACGGGATTCAGAATCCAGCATAAGAGACTGGCATGATACCGCTGACTTGGCATTAGTGGCACCCTTCTGGACCACAACACTGCTTCTGAATGTGCTAATTCCGCCACTCTTACTGATTGAACGGGTATTCATGTATGATGTGGTATCCGGTGCACAGTGAACCACTTTGGCTCCTGTGTCAAGGTTCTGTCCTGCTCCTGCAAATGTAACACCTGTAAATTCCATCTTGGAACCTTTACCCTTAAGAATACTCATAGGATACAGATATCCCACATGTGAGCCAAATGAACCTGAAACCCACTCAACTGCGCCGCCCTCATCAACAATGGCACGCTTCGTGTTAAGGTTGTACATATTCTTAGACCAGTTCTCAATAGTTGAATATCTAAGCTTAGCATTTTTCTTAACAAAAAGTTCAACGCATCCTGCATGGAGATTAGCTACGTTATATTTTGGTGCTGAACAGCCTTCTATGAAATGAAGGCTTGCTCCTTCATCAACAATAATCAGTGTGTGCTCGAACTGTCCTGCACCCTTGGCATTAAGTCTGAAATATGACTGAAGTGGTATGGAAACCTGAACTCCCTTAGGTACATATACAAATGAACCGCCTGACCATACAGCTCCGTGAAGTGCTGCAAACTTGTGGTCACGTGGAGTCACAAGCTTCATGAAATATTCATGAACCATATCAGCATATTCACCCTTAAGAGCACTTTCCATATCAGTGTACACAACTCCCTGAGCTGCAACTTCATCCTTAACATTGTGGTACACAAGTTCTGAATCGTACTGTGCGCCAACTCCCGCCAGGGATGCACGCTCTGCCTGTGGAATTCCCAGTCTCTCAAATGTCTCCTTAATATCCTCTGGAACGTCTTTCCAGTCCCCCTGCATCTTGGTATTAGGTCTTACATATGTTGCAATGTGATCCATATCAAGTCCTTCAATTGAGGGACCCCAGTCAGGTACAGGCATCTCATTATATACCTTTAATGCATTAAGTCGGAATTCTGTCATCCATTGTGGGTCATTCTTTTCCTCTGATATCTTTCTTACGATATCCTCTGTAAGACCCTCTTCCAGTCTGAAAGCATCTTTCTCCACATCCCTGATATCATAGATGCTTCTGTCTATGTCATTTACATGGCTTTTTTCTTTCATACCATGTACTCCTTTCTTTTATAAGGCTACTGTGATTATTAGTCTATTATATAATCCGCTTATAAAACTTAGTTTTTAATCTGTTATAATTTATTTACTCTGCCTTAAATCCATTCTCATTAATCTGGTCAACAAGGCTTGCATCACCATTTTTAACAATTACGCCCTCTTCCATAACATGAGTCACATCAACTGAAAGAGACTCAAGGATTCTGGTGCTGTGGGTGATGATAAGCAGGCTGCCGTGACATTTTTCCTTATATATGCTGATTCCCTTTGAAACTGTTCTTACAGCATCAACATCAAGGCCTGAGTCTGTCTCGTCAAGAATAGCCAAAGATGGCTCTAACATAAGCATCTGAAGTATCTCTGCTTTCTTCTTCTCTCCACCTGAAAATCCTACATTAAGGTCACGCTCAGCATAAGACTCATCCATTGAGAGAAGCTTCATTGTCTCTGCAAGCTTTTTCTTATA
The DNA here is from genome assembly GCA_945648485.1 of uncultured Eubacterium sp. Taxonomy (GTDB): domain Bacteria; phylum Bacillota; class Clostridia; order Lachnospirales; family Lachnospiraceae; genus Lachnospira. Next base: position 10,875 of record CALZFR010000039.1, read on the forward strand.
ATCAAACAGTCTGATTCTTTTGCCTGTCTTCTGTTCCAGGGCACTTCTAATAAATGCGCTTAATGTTACTCCCGGAACCTCTAAAGGATTCTGGAATGAAAGGAATATGCCCTTCTTTGCCCTCTCATTTACAGGCATATCTGTAATATCTTCACCATTAAATATAATTTTCCCTGATGTAACAGTGTATCCCGGATTACCTGTAATGGCATATCCCAGGGTTGACTTTCCTGTTCCGTTAGGTCCCATAAGCACATGGGTTTCATCCTCTCCAATAGTAAGATTAACCCCATGAAGTATCTCTGTATCTTTCGCATTAACATGCAGGTTCTTTACTTCCAGTATATTCTTAGACATATATCCTCCAATTCCTGTGGCTTTACCACATATCTATATATTTGTCATTTATTATTATCTGGTTTTCCAGATTAATTATTAGTCTCACCGCAGCTTTCCTGCTTTTAACGGACAATTACCAGTCCTTATGTGCATGTCTTCTTCCCCTGGGCAACCAGGTCTGCCAGTGTATGGCTGTCCAGATATTCATTAATTATCTCCCCAAGTCCCTGCCAGAAAGGAAGTGTATAACAGTCCTGTGTAACATCACATTTCTTGGTATCGGTACACAGACAGGCAACTGGTGCAAGATTTCCCTCTGTAAGTCTTAATATATCTCCAACCCGGTAAAGCTCTGGTTCTTTAATTAACCGGTAACCGCCACCCTTGCCGCTGGCACTCTCTACCAGATGTCCCTTGGAGAGAATTGTCATGATACTCTCCAGATACTTAAGGGAAATGCCCTGCTTGTCCGCAATTTCTTTTAAGGGAATAAACTCGCCGGTATTATGTTCTGCCATATCAGCCATAACTCTTAAGGCGTACCGGCCTTTTGTGGAAATCATCATAGATTTTTCCCTCCTTAATCAGCTTATTGAATTGTATTACCTATTCACCTACTATGTCAATAGGTGATTGATGTATTTTTGTAACAGAATTGTAGATTTTAAGGGTGGATTACTATGTAGAGGCTGTCCACCTGTAAAATCTTAAGAAACATATAAGTGGAAT
>CALZFR010000040.1 GCA_945648485.1 uncultured Eubacterium sp.
AATATGAATCTTCCCATCCTCTGACGGCTTGGTTGTAAGCACTCCAAGTTCAATGGCGTTAAGTGCATTTCTGGCATCACCATTAGATATATCTGCAAGAAAATCAAGGGCATCGTCATCAATCTCAGCATTAAGGCTTCCCATGCCTTTTTCCTTATCGTAAACAGCCCTATTAAGTATAACCTTAATGTCCGATTTATCCAATGGTTTCAGTTCAAATATTATAGAACGGGATATTAAAGCCCCATTAACTTCAAAATATGGATTCTCCGTAGTAGCACCAATAAGAATAATTGTTCCGTCCTCAACGAAGGGCAGAAGGAAATCCTGCTGTCCCTTATTGAACCTGTGAATCTCGTCAACGAAAAGTATTGTCTTCCTGCCATACATTCCAAGGTTATCCTTAGCCTTACCGATAACCTCCTCCATGTCTTTCTTGCCCGCAACCGTGGCATTAAGCTGGACAAAATCAGCACTTGTAGTATGTGCAATAACCTTCGCAAGTGTAGTCTTTCCCGTTCCGGGAGGTCCATAGAATATAATAGAGCTTAACTTATCAGCCATAATAGCCCTGTAAAGCAGCTTATCCTTACCAATAATATGCTGTTGTCCTACCACCTCATCCAGAGTCTGCGGTCTTAATCTGGAAGCAAGGGGTGATTCATCCTTCATGGTATTCTGCCGCATATAATCAAATAAATCCATACCTGTACCTTATTCAAATAAAAACTCTGCCCATCCATGTGGTTATAACCTTCCATACAGAATGAAGCACATATTTAGTATATAATAACATAAAACAAAAGAATTGAACACTTATATTTTATGAGAAAAAGCTCCTGAAGCATAATCCTAATGCATCTGCAAATGTTGCCTTCTTTACAGACTCACAGGCTGTTATATCCACAGAGCCTATATCCCTGCCGTCATAGCTGTATATTACCTTTCCAACTACATCCCCTTCTTCAACAGGAGCCTGAATCTCTTCATTCATCTCAAGTCTTTTCTCCAGCTTTCCTGCATCCGGTTTCTCAAGAAACATATAACGGAATGAATCTGCCACCTTACATCTTAAAGCCCCACTGACGCCTCCTGTAACATTCTGGTCAGGAATTACAATCTCCTCTTCATCACTATAAGAAAAACAGCTGGAGAAACCATAATTTAACAATGACACAGCATCCGAAAATCTTGTCTTTGAGTCAGGCGCCGTCATAACTACAGCAATAAGTTCAATATTATCCTTTGATGCTGTAGCACTTAAGCAACGTCCTGCTTTGCTGGTAGAACCGGTCTTTAATCCTGTTGCCCACTGATATTGCTTTATCAACTTGTTAGTATTAGTAAGTCCGAACTCAGATGTTCCCTTTCTTGTTGTGTGGGTAATTGTGTCCATCCATACAGTTGAATACTCATGAATCTTTGGATACTTTGTAATAAGCTCTCTACTCATTACAGCCACATCTCTGGCACTTGACATATGTCCATCTGCATCAAGTCCGCAGCAGTTCACAAAGTGTGTATTGTCCATGCCAAGTCCTTCAGCTCTTTCATTCATCTTTGCGACAAATGCTTCCTCTGTTCCAGATATATGTTCTGCCATGCATACACAGGCATCATTTGCACTGGCTACTGCAATACATTTAATCATGGTATCCACAGTCTGAATCTCGCCCGGTTCAAGAAACACCTGACTTCCACCCATGGAGGCCGCATGCTCTGATACTGTTACATCATCTTCCAGCTTAACAGAGCCTGACTCAAGTGCGTCAAATATTAATAAAAGAGTCATTATCTTGGTAATGCTGGCAGGTGCCACCCGTTCATTACTGTTCTTTTCATATATAATCTGTCCAGTAGATGCTTCCATAAGAATAGCAGACGGCGAAGTAAGATTAAGTGTATCCTGTGCTTCATCTGCATAAGCATATATAAGACACGCTTCATATACTATCATAACCGCCGTAATAACAAGAATTGCTCTACCTATGCCCAGTTGTACCTTCATCAATGTCCTGCGTAATATGTGTATGTATTCTGCCTCACGTAGCATCATTAATTCATGCTCCAATATATTTAAAACAATATATGAATCTATCATCTGTATTATTCGTTATCAGTGTCTTTTCACACAGTGAATTCTCTTAAATCTTTTCTTATAATACTCATCAACTCCACACCATATAACGGCTGTCAGGGCAATCCATAACCCCAAAGTCACTCCTGCCGGTACAAATACAGGATTAATGCCTAATATGAAGTACATACATGTCACAACCTCAATTCCAATAATGCCACTGACTACTAATATAAATGTTCTAAGCTGTCTTTTCATAAAAAAATCCTCCTGATTCGTTACTATATGTCTGCCTTGCGCTAATCTATCCTTACTTTTCCTTACGCTTAGCCTAACCATATAGTAACAATTCAGGAGGGTAATAAAACTCCCTCGTAGAATTTCTAACCTATTGTTCTATCCTGTCATCATCACATATCGCTATATTCATTTTTTTCACACTTCTTTCTAGACCGCACTACTTTCCAAGCCAGAAATTATCCACTTCTCCTATAATCTTATCATCCTTGCCACTTACAGTACATGAACATAAGCTTCCCTTATCATTGCAGTAAAACAGCCTGTTCTTGTACATAAGGGTACCAGATGTAGATACATTGCTTCCTGCCTCCGACATAACCATCTCCCTTAAAGAGGATACATTTGCATAATATAGCACAGAATTGCGGATATATGTTATTCCATTATCTGTATTATCCACCTCACTAAGGCTACCCTCTGTCACCGCATCTGTCATATCCTTTGCAATACCTTTATTCACTGACACTAATCTGCCATCCGAAGTAACAGCTGTCAATATATCTTTCTCAGGAAAATAGACAATATTTGCCGTATTTCCCAGTGTTAACACATCACTGTACTCTCCGATTTTTTCATTCTTAAATGATGCATATCTTAATACAGATGAGCCGGCTGAATATATTCCATTGCTGTTTGTTATGATATACTCACTTGTTCCACCTGTTGCACTGTCTATCTCTATAGCGGTTTCATTCTTGTCAAAACAGTCATACAGCCATGCCTTTCCCCCAGATACATACACCAGGGATGATGCATCCTTATCAGTATTAATCTGCTCAGCCCTGTATGAATAATAACCTTTCTTACCACTGACTACCGGATATATGGCTGTAACATCCTCTGATATTACTCTCTCTGTCTTATCCCTGCCATAGCAGAAACTGTAGAGGGTATCCTCCCCTGTGTTGTATATGATAAGCTTCCTGTCAGAATACACGCATGCCTGTCGAATCTGTTCTGATAACTGTGTTACTGCCGGTATTAGTCCTGACTCTCCCTTTACAAGCTGACTCAGGTACAATCCTGTATTACCCATACCTCCAACATCATTAATCATAGCAGTTTCTTTGTATACTACATTACCCTCATCAGATACGTATATTACTGATTTTTTATTGGAATTCTCTGATAACTTATAATTAACATCATTATTCCATAGATATAATGTGTATTTATCACTTTCCTCGTCATAGACTACACTTACAAAATACTTTCCATTCTCAGACGAAAACTTCTCTGTTACTGTCTTTCCCACAATATCTGCCGGTTCATCAGGAGTATAGAAATTCTTTCCCTCCGGTTCAAAATATGCCTTATCACTGTCACACACATATACGCTGTCTATACCTGACACGTTATATATCTTGCCATTATATCTTACATACAGGGTCTGGTTGTTTCTCTTTACCAGCTTTACCACTGTTCCGGAAGATATGACTATAATTGTAAGTGCAATAACCAGAATCAACATCTTCTTTACCAGCTTAACTGCCTTAGCCTTAGATACACTTCTGTGAGCACCATCACCTGCTGCCTTCCCCTCTTTTCTGGCTTTATCAACAATCTTTTTAAACACTTCGTCAGGTCTTAACTCCTGTCCTGGTGAAGTATTATTCTTCTCCCCAGTCTCATCAGACGGATTTTTTCCATGAGAAGAAGAAGCAGACTTAACTTCAGCCTGCTTCTTTTCATATTCCATCTTTCGTTGTAGATATTCCTGATTATTAACTATTATCTTAGGTCCCTGGCAGCGGGGACATGAATCCCCCGTATACTCCTGACCGCACTTTGGACATATCATAATTAAACCTCTGGTCATAAACTATAAGAACTTCTGCAACTGCCAATGCTTAGAACCTGAACTTCTCCTCAAAGTAAGCCTTAAGGTCTTCTATCTTAACACGTTCCTGTTCCATTGTATCTCTGTCACGGACTGTTACAGCACCATCATTCTCAGACTCAAAATCGAATGTAATACAGAATGGTGTACCAATCTCATCCTGTCTTCTGTATCTCTTTCCGATATTACCTCTGTCATCAAACTCACAGTTATAATACTTTGAAAGTTCGGCATATATCTTCTCTGCACCCTCGTTAAGCTTCTTTGAAAGTGGCAGGATACCAATCTTAACTGGAGCAAGTGCTGGATGGAAATGAAGAACAGTTCTTACATCTCCTCCTTCAAGTTCCTCCTCATCATATGCTGAGCAGAGGAATGCAAGTGTAACTCTGTCTGCACCTAATGATGGTTCAATTACATAAGGAATGTACTTTTCCTTACTCTCATCATCAAAATATGCCATGTCCTCACCGGAAACTGTCTGATGCTGTGTAAGGTCATAATCTGTTCTGTCTGCAATACCCCACAGCTCGCCCCATCCAAATGGGAATAAGAATTCAATATCTGTTGTTCCCTTTGAGTAGAAACAAAGTTCTTCTGGTGAATGGTCTCTGGCTCTCATCTCATCTTCCTTCATTCCAAGAGACTTAAGCCAGTCTATACAGAACTGTCTCCAGTATGTAAACCACTCCAGGTCTGTTCCAGGCTTACAGAAGAATTCCAGTTCCATCTGTTCAAACTCTCTTGTTCTGAAGGTGAAGTTACCAGGTGTAATCTCATTTCTGAAAGACTTACCAATCTGTCCGATTCCAAATGGAACCTTCTTTCTTGATGTTCTCTGAACATTCTTGAAATTGACGAATATACCCTGTGCTGTCTCCGGTCTTAAATAAACAGTATTCTTGGCATCCTCTGTAACTCCCTGGAATGTCTTAAACATAAGATTAAACTGTCTGATATCTGTAAAATTATGCTTACCACATGATGGACAGCAGATGTTTTTCTCATCAATGAAATTCTTCATCTGTTCCTGAGTCCATCCGTCAACCGAACCGCCAAGGTCATAATTATTCTCCTCAGCCCAGTCCTCAATAAGCTTATCAGCTCTGAATCTCTCATGACATTCCTTACAGTCCATTAATGGGTCTGAGAAACCGCCAAGATGTCCTGAAGCTACCCATGTCTGTGGATTCATAAGAATTGCACAGTCTACACCTACATTATATGGGCTTTCCTGCACAAACTTCTGCCACCATGCTTTCTTAACATTATTCTTTAACTCAACACCAAGATTACCGTAATCCCATGTATTAGCCAGTCCTCCGTAGATTTCAGAACCAGGATATACGAATCCTCTCGCTTTTGCCAGAGCTACTATCTTGTCCATTGTCTTTTCCATGATATTCTCCATTCCGCAGACACTTTTGTGTCGAAGGAATCGCGAGCCAAATTTCAGATTTGGCTCTGCGATAAGGGCTATTTTGTGGCGCCTGCGGCACAAATAGCCGTGTGAAAAATATGCTATCAAGCATATTTTTTACACTATCCTCCTCATGCTCTTACGTTCCCACATATGGGTATAAAGCAAAACTAGGATAATTTTATATCATTTGAAAGAATATGACAAGTACTAATCTTCCCATGGCCGGATTCTATATTCTGCACCTATCTTATCACATATTTCCTTGCATTTCTTTTCTTCTTCATGTGAAATAGTTGTATCCACAGTGGACATCACAACATTAGGTACATATTTTTTGCACTCCTTTGCAAAATCAATCATCTCCTGAAAAGATTTGACTCCGTATTTACTTCTGACAAGCTTTGCATATTCTTCAGGGTCAGGATTGTTAAGGCTTATGGATACTGTATCAATAAGCCCTTTAAGTTCAGGTGCAATATTCCTTTTGTTTATCAGGTTTCCAACACCATTGGTATTAAGCCTTATCGGTTTATTATATTTAGATTTAATAAATTCCGCAACTTTCTTTAATACATCGAAAGCCTCCGTAGGCTCTCCAAATCCACAGAATACAATCTCATGGAAGCTGTCAACATCCCATTTTTTAAATTCTTCAATCACTTCTTCTGCTGTGGGTTCACGAAGCAGCCACAAGGTATCAGACTCTCCTACTTTATCCATCTTCTGTCTCAGGCAGAATGTACAGGAATAGGGACACCTGTTAGTAAGGTTGATATACAGGTTGTTGTGAACCTTATATAGTATTTCCATTTTCTTTTCCATATTAATCTCCTTTTCTCTTACTTAAGAGTGTGTAGTATCTCCTCAAAGCACACACCGTCTGTCAATGGAATAGCCATCTTATCAGAATGGATGATGCACTGTTTTATAAACTGTGACGCCTTTCTTACTGAACTGTAGAAATCTATGCCGTTAACAGCATCTGCAGCAATTATGGATGTGAATATATCACCTGTACCTGAACGCTGTTGCCCTGTTTTCTTCACCTTAATAAAACGACCTTTATCATTCTCTGTGCAACAGTAATTGGCAATGAGGCTTCCCTGCTGGATTCCTGTTATCACTATCTTTTCCGGTCCAAGAGACAGTAATCTTTCCCCAAGAATTATAATGTCTTTTTCATGCCATTTTTCTGTATATTCAGTATCTGTCAGAATACAGGCTTCAGTCAGGTTAGGGGTAAGAATATGGGCCTGACCTGCCAGCTGCTTCATCATGTCACACATCTCATCTGTGTATGTTGAATACTTCCTGCCATTGTCCCCCATAACAGGGTCAACAATAACCACTGTATCTTTATCTGAAAAATCCCTGATAAAATCTGATACTATGCTAATCTGGGACTGTGAACCTAAAAAACCTGAACATATTCCATTGAAAGCAAGATTCAGGTTCTTCCACTGTTCAATATAGCTTTCCATCTTAGGTGTATAATCATCAAAATAGAATGAATTAAACCCTGTATGGTTAGAAAGAATTGCTGTAGGTATTACGCAGCACTGCACCTTCATCATTGATATAACAGGAAGTTCCACAGCCACAGAGCATCTTCCGAAACCTGTAATATCATTTATCAGTGCTATTTTTTTCTGGTGATTATGTTCTGATACCATGCAAGCCTCCTTTTTTGAAGTATTCTACGTATCTTTTGACATGCCGTACAGTGTCAGTTTATACATTCCTTATAATGTCAGATAACCATCCACTTAATAATTAACAGCCCTTTTCACCTGTCAATTATTAAATGAATGGTTATAAAAGCATCTGTGCTGATTTCATCTCTTTATCCACTGCACCCTGTATTACCCCGGATGCCACTCTTCCCAGTTCTTCCAGGCACTGGTCTGATAATGTGAAGGTATACAGTCTTTCAATGGGTGCAGTTATAATATATTGAAGTGCATATACCGTTGATTCTGAAAGGTATACAGGATTAACTGCGTACTCTACACAATCATTACAGTACAAGCCATGCATGGTTTCCGAAAATGCACAGAATTTAATCTTCTCTTTCTGGCAGCCCTGACATGTAAAGAAATCAGGACACTCTCCATTAATGCTTACAAGTCTTATTTCATACACGAATCTTACAAGACGTTTAGGAATACTTGCTTTGGAAAGAGCCTTTAACGCCACATACAAAAGATTAATCATATCGCCACAGTCAATGCCTTCCCTGGCATAATACTCCGCTAATTCAGCGAAATAACAGCCATAATACACATTGTCCAGGTCGCATATCACATTCTCAAAATACTCCTGTATATTGGCCTGTTTTACAGTATATGAACTTCTTCCTTCATACAGCTGGAATTTCCCGAATACAAATGCCCTTGTAACACCTGTAAGCGGACTGTTAGGCTTTCTTGCCCCTTTGGCAAAGGCAGAAATCAATCCTCGCTCTTTAGTTAACAGTACAATACGCCTGTCATACTCACAGACATTCATAGATGACAGTACCATTCCTGTAACTTCAGTAACATCACCCATAACTAACCCTTGTTATCCTTCTTGTCGTATCCGAAATTCTTAAGTAGAATGTCACTATCGCGCCATTCTTTTTTCACCTTTACCCATAGCTTAAGATTGACCTTGCAATCCAGCTGCTTTTCAATCTCATAACGGGCGTTAGTTCCAATTTTCTTAAGCATTTCTCCGCCTTTTCCAATAATAATACCCTTATGTGAATCTCTCTCACATACTATAGTAGCATCGATATCATATATCTTTTTACTGCCTCTTAGTTTCATGCTGTCTACTGCCACAGCAATTCCATGCGGAATCTCTTCATTAAGGGCGTGAAGTGCCTTTTCCCTTATAAGCTCTGACACAATCTGTCTCATTGGCTGGTCTGTTACAGTATCCTCATCATAAAACATTGGTCCATATGGAAGATACTTAAATATAGTATCTACCAGGTCATCTACATTATCACCATTTCTTGCTGAAAGAGGAACAATCTCGGCAAATTTCAGTTCCCTGCTGTATTTTTCAATAACAGGAAGTACCTCTTCTTTCTTTACTGTATCCATCTTATTTATTACAAGGATAACAGGCACATTAACACTCTTTAACCTTTCGATAATGCTCTGTTCTCCTGCTCCAATAAATGTAGACGGCTCTACCAGCCAGCATATTGCATCCACCTCAGACAACGTCTTAACAGCAGCTCCAACCATGTACTCACCCAGCTTATTCTTCGCCTTGTGAATACCCGGAGTGTCCACAAATACAATCTGTCCCCGTTCATCAGTAAAAACTGTCTGTATTCTGTTTCTGGTAGTCTGTGGCTTATTGGATGTTATTGCAATCTTCTGTCCAATAATTTTGTTCATCAATGTAGACTTTCCCACATTAGGTCTACCAATTAATGTAACAAATCCAGATTTAACATTTCCCTGATTCGCTGCAGCTCCTCCTGTAATTCCGCTGGCAGCAAGCATTTCATCTAAATTCATTAATCGTCCTATTCCTGCGGTCCATTCTTAAATAATGGAGCAACCGCATCAAACATATCCGACTCCTGCTCAATTGCTTTCTGGTTACCAACAACGCACAGGTAGTTCTCTCCAAAGGTATCTTTTATCATAGGTGCCAGTTCTCTTATGGTCTGGACATTAGTTGATAAAATCTCATCCCGCATCTTCTGGTAAAACTCGTAAGGTGTATGTGTAAGATAAGCATAGAAGGACATCAGACCCTTGTCAGCCGGTGTCTTAGGTATATCAACAAGCCCTATTGTTCCAATGATATATTTTAACATATCCCTGTCTGAAGCATCAAAGCTTTCAACATAATCCCCTGCATTTGCAAATATCTCATCTGTTTTTCTTAAATTAGGGTCTCTGTATGACACAAGGTAGCTGTCACCATTTCTGCTAAAGCCACTCATGCAGCCATATGCCCCACCCTTAACTCTAATATTAATCCACAGATATTCATAAGAGAATATTATCTTAAGAACCTTTAACGCTCCTGTATATTGATATCCCTTATTTACAAAATTACCACATCTTGCCACATACTGAACCTGGGATGATGAAGTAAATGCTGTTTTGACTTTCTTAGGAACAAACTGTCTTACACATGCATTTCCTGAAAACTCTGGCATTGACGGTATAAATTTTCTGAATGCCTCTGTAAAATACTGTTCAAATCCATCCTTATCAGCTGTACAGCTGACCAGAAGATTATCCTTCGTAAATATGAGTTCCATACATCTCTTAAGATTAGCAGATATCTCTTCTTTAACAGTATCAAAATCATTTTCCAGTCTGCTGATAAACAGATAATAATCATATCCACGTATCTTACTTGAATAGTATTCGACAGGAGAAAACTGTGACTCACCATAAGTGTACGCCAGCACATGTCCCTGACTTGTCATTGATGTTTCAAGTCTTGATTTCACTCTTGAGATTATCTCTTTGAGCCTCTTATAGTCATCAAATTTCGCATGATAGATTATTTCCTTCATCATATCAAGAAGGAATGGCACCTTGTTATATAATGCTTTTCCTCGTATGAGATAACATATGCCATATTTCTTATTATCCTGTGCATCATCATATATTGATGGCATGGAACTGATTCCACCAGTGTTAATGTTAATCTCATTAGATAACTCAGGATACGTAAAATTATCTGTATCCATAAGCCCCAGTGTTGATGATAAAAGTCCAAGATAAGAAATTAGCTCATCTGGAACTTTTTCACAGTTAAAGGAAAGGATTACGTAGGCTATTCCATTAGTGTAAATGTCATGATTTACCACTGTAACCCCTTCAATATCAACAGGGGAATTCTTTAATTCTTCTGCCTCTTTCTTAATATCTTCAAGCTTAAGCATAGGAATTGATAAAAGGTCTTCCTGGCTGGAAGGCTCATCCTGATAACTCTTAAGCTCTTCTGTGGATGCAATTATATCCTGAAGTTCTTCATCAGACAGTCCTTTCTTATACTCTGCAAGAACTGAAGCTGTCTTTTCCTCTCTTTCCTCCTCAAGTCCCCTCTTAGGAGAAAGAGTCACAACTGAACCATGGTTGTTATTAAGAAGATAGTCACGTATTATATTCTCAAATAATCCGTTATTCTTTTCTGTTTTAATTTTATCGAATATATCTAAAGCCTGTAAATGTACAAAAGGCTTGCTGTCATCATAAAGCCAGCTGTCCATCATAGTAAGGCAGTACATAAGTCCCTTTGGATATGAACCGAAATCTGCCTCACGGTACTTGAATTCATAATAATTGATTCCTGCATCAATCATACGCATGTCAATTCCATTCTCTAATATATCCTCTAATACCTCATTAATGGTATCAATAAACAGCTTCTTCTTAGAGATGCTGGAATTCTTCACAACTACAGAATACACTGGCTGGTAAACGGAAGTTTCAAAGTTAGAGTATACATCTGTTCCAACGCCCTTGTCCACCAAAGCCTGCTTTAATCTGGCCCCAGGCGCTGCAATCAGACAATAATCCAGAATCTGCACAGCAATATACATAAGTGGGTCCGTTGCAGTTCCAATTACTTTGTTATACGAAATATAGGAATTATCCTCAAGAGGCTCATCCTCTGTAACAGCATAGAAATGTTCCTCCTCTGTCATTTTGTCAAATGGCTTCTGGAGTTCAATAGAAGAATCCACCACAACCTCTGCTGCATCAAAGTCCTTAAGGTATTCCCTGTCAAGATATTCAAGACGTTCCCTGATATCCATATCACCATATAGGTATATATAACTATTGACAGGATGGTAAAATCTATGATGGTAATCCAGAAACTCCTCATAAGAAAGTTCTGGAATATGATCTGGATCCCCACCTGATTCAAACCGATAAGTTGTATCTGGGAAAAGTGAAACGAATGTAAGTCTGGACAACACATCATCAGGAGAAGAATACACGCCCTTCATCTCGTTGTATACAACTCCGTTGTAGGTAATAGCTCCATCTTTACTGTCTAATTCGTGATGCCAGCCCTCCTGCATGAAGATTTTCTTGTTGTTGTACATGTTTGGATAAAAAACCGCATCCATATACACATCCATAATATTCTTAAAATCTGCATCATTACAGCTGGCTACCGGATAAATAGTCTTATCCGCATAAGTCATTGCATTAAGAAAAGTGTTAAGTGACCCTTTGCAGAGTTCTACAAAAGGGTCCTTAACAGGGTATTTACGTGAACCACAGAGAGTTGAATGCTCAATAATATGCTGTAATCCTGTGT
>CALZFR010000041.1 GCA_945648485.1 uncultured Eubacterium sp.
ATTCGATATCTTCTATTTTAGGTAAAGAAAAAAGAGTGTATGGTGCACATAAAGATGATTATGTTACTATTATTCCCCCAGAAGATACATTGAATGGATTTAGAGTTCCTTCATTTATTGATTGTACGAAGATGTATCAGGTTTCATTTAGTTCAGCAATGAATTTGTCAGCATTAACGCATCGTTCACTAACACCAGAATTAAATCAGAGGATTAAGACTAAAATCGCAGAGAAGAAAGCTGATGGTAGACATGTGATATATACTATTTCTGAGATTGAATTCAAGTCGTGGAATCCAAGGATCTTTAAGACACAAATATAATGTGAGAGTGATAGTATTATTTGGTGTGAAACATTGTGGAGGCTGATGCCTTCACAATGTTTTATTGTCTATCTTGTTATAGTAAATGGAACGAAAAAGTCTTGGAGTTTTAATATGTAAAATGGAGTAGAACGATAATATATGGAAACATTTTTAAAATATGTACTTATCACAATAAAGAAGTATAACTAGCCATGGTCTGAAAGGGAATGTGTCGCGTATATAACGCTTATGGCGCTGGTTGTTATAGTTTCTGCTATATGTGTAGTGAAGGGAAGATTTACGCTGGGACGGGCTGTTGCTGTATGTTTGCTGATGTCCTGTATATGGCATATGCTTGCTGTTACGTTATTTACAAGATACACGTTGCCTTCATCAAAATTCCGTTTTTTATTGATAAAGGACATGAGGGATTTCTTTGCTGGAAATATTCAGGTGCAGGTACCAATATATATGAATATGGTTTTATTTGTTCCATTTGGAATGTTGCTTAATCCTGTTTTCACAGGCAGGGTCAGACTGCATCATGCTGTTATTGCAGGATTTCTGGGCTCGCTGTATATAGAATCCATGCAGTATGTTATGCGTAGAGGTATATTTGACGTAACAGATCTGATAACGAATACTTTGGGGTGCGTTATCGGGTGGAGTGTGACGTATGCTTTTACCCAGATAATGAAGAGGCATTTAGCTGTTAAGGGTTAGGAGAATGGAATCCAGTCTGGATATAATAGGCTTTTTGGTCAGGGAATCAAGGGATTCAGCCACATTTACCAGATGCTGGATTTTATCTTTATTGCCCTTAGAGGCATAGTATTCCCCCAGCATGATATAATTCTGGGTTATGTCGGTGTGGCAGCTGATGCCGAATTCAAGGTAGGCGGCAGCCTCATCTGTTAAACCTGATTTATTTAATTCGGTGGCGAGAGGAATGATGGATTTTAACATCTGTGTGCAATTCTCGTCATATTCTGATAATGCATCCAGATTTGCTGCACCGTAGGCAGCTTTAAGGTCCGTATTACTTTTTCCTGTAAGATTCAGCATTTTTTTATCTTTAAATGTGTAGAAATTATTAAGGGCAGTTTTAAGTTTACTGCCCTCTGAACCGGAACAATCCACAGGAACTGGAAGCGTGTCAGGTATTATTATATAGTTAAGAGCCGAGATATCCTTTTTTCGGACTGTATTTGCCTCTCTTTCTCTTTTCCAGAATTCTTTGTTTTGTTCTTCATGTTTTTTTGTGTTTTTCCTAAGAAAGAATTGAAAGATTGCAAGTAATATTATAAAATATGGCAATACAAGTTTCATATATATCTCCTGATTATGGTTGTAATTAATACATAATATATTTATGTGATTTATTATATGGTATACTGGTTATATTATTTTTGGCTGCAGGGCAGCGGAAAGGCTTGTTTATGATTAATTTTAACAGCAAAAAGAATAAAAAGATACTTCTTTCACTGGTTATTGTACTGGTTCTGGCAATGATTGTTCCTATGCTGGTATCGGCAGTCAGTGCATTTATGTAATGTAATATACTCTAAAAATGTAAGTTATGCAAATATATATGGCTTTGCCAGACATGGAATTAAGTCGGGATAAACCATCAGGGAATGAGGACTAGGATGAAGGTTGGTAAGATTTCTAATACGATTCTGAACAGGTCGGTTTTTAAGAATATAAACTGTAAAAATATATATAAAGAGAGCAGACTGAAAGCCGGATTGGGGGCATCGGTTTTTAAGAAGGACGCATTTCGGGGCGGAAACAGAATCGTTATGGTGACTGAGAGCGGGATAGAACCGGTAATCAGAGCGTATAATGCGGTGTGGGCCAAGGGGGCGGTTCCTAAGGCTGTCCAGGTAAGCGTCATCTTACCGGAGAAGGCAAGAGAGATACGGCTAAAGGAGATTACTGCGGATATTTCAGCGGATTGCAGCAGACTGGGAATTGATTATGCAGGAGGACATACACAGGTTAGTGAGAGTGTCCAGGCTCCGGTTATTACAGCTACATGTATCGGTGAACAGATGGATGGAGAGATTAGTGCATTTACGGGGAAAGACGTGAAGCCAGGAGATGTGATAGCTGTTACCAAATGGATTGGAATTGGAGGAATCCAGAAGATTATTGAACTTTCTGTTGATAAAATCAGGGATAGATACACACAGGCAGTTATTGACAGAGCCTATGGGAAAAGAGAATTTCTGTCAATAAAGGATGAGGCAGAGCTAATATCGAAGGCGGGAGTGTCTTATATGATGCCGTTATCTACTGGAGGAATATATGGGGGACTATGGAATCTTTCGGAGGTGACAGGCTTAGGAATTGACGTAGATTTTAATAAAATACCTGTGTGTCAGGAGATTATTGAAGTCTGTGAAATGTTCGATATCAATCCATATGAATTAGAATCTGGTGGATGTTTGTTAATGACATTCGGAAAAGAATATGATATAGTTAGAATACTAGAGGATAATGATATACCTGTGAGTATTATAGGTTACATGCAGGAGGGAAATGATAAGATTATCCGTAATATGGATGAGATTCGTTTCCTTGATATGCCAAAATGTGATGAGGTTTATAAGATAATTAATTCGTAGCCAATGCGGGAAAATGAGGTTGATTTGATGGAAGAGAAGATTTTACGCCTTATGGAGAAGAACAGCAGAATCAGTGTGAAGGATCTGGCGGTTATGCTGGGGATATCTGAGATTGATGCTGCTAATACAATTGCTGATCTTGAGAAGAAGAATGTTATATGTGGATATAACACCATTATTGACTGGGATAAGACAAGTGAGGAGAAGGTTACAGCCCTTATTGAGGTAAAGGTTACACCTCAGAGAGGACTGGGCTTTGACAGTATTGCGGAGAGATTATACCAGTATGAAGAGGTTACATCTGTTTACCTTATGTCAGGTGGCTTTGATTTTACAGTTATCGTGGAGGGAAAGAGTATGAAGGCGGTGGCCCAGTTTGTATCTAATAAACTGGCACCATTGGAATCAGTACTTAGTACTTCTACACATTTTGTCCTTAAGAAATATAAGGATTATGGAACAGTGCTGGATGCCCCTGAGAAAGATGAAAGGATGTTAATAACACCATGAGAAATGCCATTTCCAAGAAAATAGAAGGAATTCAGCCTTCAGGTATCAGAAAGTTCTTCGATGTGGTCAGCGAAATGCCGGACGCCATATCTTTAGGTGTTGGTGAGCCGGATTTTGACACTCCATACAGTGTAAGAGAAGAGGGAATATATGCTCTGGAAAAGGGAAGAACATTTTACACCTCCAACGCCGGATTAAAGGAACTCAGAGAAGAGATATCCAGATATCTTAAGAGAAAGTATTCTCTTGATTATGATGCTGATAACGAGATTATGGTTACTGTTGGTGGAAGTGAGGCTATTGACGTAGCTTTAAGATGTATGGTTGACCCGGGAGATGAGGTTCTTATACCTACACCATGCTATGTTTCATATCTTCCATGTGCAGTTATGGCTGATGCAGTACCTAAGATGATTGAGCTTAAGGCCGAGAATCAGTTTAAGCTTACCAGGCAGGAATTAATTGACAGTATTACTGATAAGACTAAGATTCTTATGCTGGCATTTCCTAATAATCCTACAGGTGCCATTATGACCAGGGAAGAGCTGGAGGAACTGGTTCCTGTAATTATTGAACATGATTTATATGTTATATCTGATGAGATATACTCAGAACTTACATATGACAACAAGCATTGCTCTATTGCATCCCTGCCTGGAATGAAGGAGAGAACTGTTACAATTAACGGATTCTCCAAGGCGTTTGCCATGACAGGCTGGAGGCTTGGGTATGCCTGTGCTCCTAAGGAGATTATGAAGCAGATGATTAAGCTTCACCAGTTTGCAATTATGTGTGCTCCTACTAACAGCCAGTTTGCTGCTATTGAGGCACTTAGAAACTGTGATGATGATGTTGACAGAATGGTGGAGGCTTATAACCAGAGAAGAAGGTTCCTGCTTAATTCTTTTAAGGAGATGGGGATTGACTGCTTTGAGCCATTTGGCGCATTTTATGTGTTTCCATCCATTGCCAAGTTTGGTATGACATCGGAGGAGTTTGCCAACAGACTGCTTAGGGAGCAGAAGCTGGCAGTGGTTCCAGGTACTGCATTTGGTGAATGTGGAGAAGGGTTTGTAAGAATTTCTTATGCTTATTCCATTGAGAATCTCAAGCAGGGAATGGACAGAATCAGGAAATTTATAGAAAGCCTTTAAGGTGAGTAATTAATTTAAATAACAGGTAGGAGGAAGGATAGAATGTCTATTAATGTTGAATATATCAATCCATTTTTAATGGCAGCTACTAATATTATCAAGGATATATGCCAGATTGATATGCAGGTTGGAAAACCATACGTAAAACAGACAGCATTTGCGGATGATTCTGTTATCATTATGATTGGTATAACAGGAGAGATGAGAGGGTCAGTTATTATTGCTCTTACATATAATAAAGCTCTTGAGATTGCGTCTAAGATGATGATGGGTATGCCTGTAACTGAGCTGGATGAGATGGCTACAAGTGCCATTAGTGAGCTGGGCAACATGATTATGGGTAATGCTGCAACAATTCTCTCTACAAAGGGTGTGGGAATTGATATTACACCACCAACACTTTGCAGGGGAAATCTTACAATTACCCAGTCATATACGAAGAATATCTGTATACCTCTCAGTGGAGATGATATTACAATCGAGCTGGATGTAGCAGTAAAGGACGCCTAAGCATGATTAATATTGTATTGCATGAACCTGAGATGCCTGCAAATACTGGAAATATTGGAAGAACATGTGTGGCAGCAGGCGTCAGGCTTCATCTGATTGGACCATTAGGCTTCAGCCTCAATGAGAAGATGCTCAAGAGGGCCGGACTGGATTATTGGGATAAGCTGGACGTGACGGTATATGATGACTATAGTGATTTCCTTGCAAAGAATCCAGGGGCAAAGATATATATGGCAACAACAAAGGCTCATAAGATTTACACAGAGGTAAATTATGAGCCGGACTGTTACATTATGTTTGGAAAGGAAAGTGCAGGGATTCCAGAAGAAATCCTTGTAGACAATGAGGATACCTGTATAAGAATTCCTATGATTGGGGATATCAGATCCCTTAATCTTTCCAACTCTGTTGCTATTGTGTTATATGAAGCTCTCCGTCAGGGAGATTTTGCGTCTATGAATCTTGAGGGACATCTTCATCGGATGCACTGGAAGTCTTAGACAGCTGCAGTGTGAATGTGAATTCTGTACCAACTCCTACTGTACTTACAACGTCTATATTTTCGTTGTGGGCCAGTAGGATTTCTTTTACTATGGCAAGACCAAGGCCTGAGCCTTTCTTGTCCTTACCTCTTGAAGTGTCGGACTTATAGAATCTGTCAAATATCTTACCAAGACTTTCCTTCTCAATTCCGCAGCCGTTATCTCTTATGGATATAATTGCCTTCTCTCCCTTGACACGAACTGTAACAAATATGCAGGAATTTTCCGGACTGAACTTGATAGCGTTATCTATAAGGTTATATATAATCTGTCCGATTTTGCTCTTATCGCCATATACATAAAGGCTTTCGCCAGGGAAGGTAAGCTGGAACTGTATTTTCCTCTTCTTGCATCTTCCCTCAAATGTTTCAATAGTATGGCGCATCAGTGCATTTACATCAAAATCGGTACATTCCAGACGGATTGACTTAGGATCAAGCTCATTCAAGGTAAGAATGTTGCTGGTCAGCTTTGTAAGTCTGTCTGTCTCAAATAATACAATGTCGATGTATCTTCCCTGCTGGTCTGGTGGAATAGTACCATCTGCAATGGCTTCCAGATACCCTTTGATAGATGTAAGAGGGGAACGGAAGTCATGGGATATATTAGACAGGAAATCCTGCTGGTGCTGGTCCATCTCGTTAAGCTTGGTCGCCATGTAATCCAGGGAAACAGCCAGGTTACCAATCTCATCATCAAATGCCGGCTGGATGTGGTAAGCAAAATTCCCCTTACCGTATTCAAGAATGGCAGCGTTGATATCCTTAATTGGCTTGTGCACCTGAATGTAGTAAAGGATAATGAAAAGGACATTAAGAATTACTACGAACAGGAGAGTATAATAGTTAGTGTTAAAGGTTGCTATAAATCTGTATGAGATAACAGTTTCCGGCATGTGGACAGCCACATATCCCTTTAGGGTGTATGAATCAGTAATAGGTGCGAACACCGAAATAGTTTTCTCCTTAAATATGCTGTGGAAGTCCCCGCTCTGGTAATACTTGGAACCTAAATCGTTCATGTTGAAATCATTGATTTCATACAGAACCCCTTCTGTGTCTGAGAGAGATATTTCCTCTTCGTTCTGAAGAAATTCTGCACTGTCATTATAGCCTGTATCCAGGATTACACCACCATCAGTGTTGATAAACATAATGCGTGTGTTATTAAGAGAAGACACAGTTTCAAGCTCAGATTCTATGGTTCTTAAATTCTCATTACTGAAATATTCAGGTGCGTATTTGTAGGAAATGTTAACCGCCTGACGGTACATATCCTCTGTCTGTTCTTCATATACACTTTTGTAGTCGATTCTGTAGCTTACAAATGTAACTGCAAGAAATCCAAGCACTGCAATACAGATGTATATGAATATAAATTTGGAAAGCAGATTCATTTTCATGGCAGATACTTCTTTCTTTATTTAGTAACGAACTTATATCCGATTCCCCATACGGTATCTAAAGCCCAGTGAGGACTTTCTTTGATTTTTTCACGGATTCTCTTAATGTGGACATCAACAGTTCTTGTGTCACCAATATATTCGTAGCCCCAGATGTTATCCAGAAGCTGCTCACGGGTAAATACCTGGTTAGGTGAGGAAGCTAAGAAGAATAAGAGTTCCAGTTCCTTTGGAGGCATTTCAAGAGCTTTTCCGAAACAGATAACGGAGTAGTTTGCCATATTAATAACAAGGTCAGGAAGTTCAATAATCTGGGAAGATTTTTCCTCCTTAACTGGTGCAGGAGCAGCACTCTGTGTACGTCTTAAAACTGCCTTTACCCTTGCAACCAGTTCCTTTGTTTCGAAAGGTTTGATAAGATAATCATCAGCTCCCAGCTCCAGACCTAAGACCTTATCGAAGGTTTCGCCCTTGGCAGACAGCATAATAATAGGAGTATTGTGGGATTTCCGGACCTCACGGCATACCTGGTAACCATCGATTCCAGGAAGCATCAGGTCAAGAAGTATAAGGTCAGGCTTAAACTGTTCCACCTCTGTCAATGCATCTTCACCGTTATAGACCATCTTTGTCTCATAACACTCTTTGGTAAGGTAAAGAGATATTAAGTCTGCAATATTCTCATCATCATCAACAATCAGTATCTTTTGCTTTGAAACCATAACTTTCCTCCATTATTTGAATTCTACTATTGTCACGCCTGCGTCGCCTTCTCCGGCTTCACCCAGACGGAAATTCTTGATATATGGGATACCTTTAAGATAGGCGGTAATACCGGCTCTTAAGGCACCAGTTCCTTTGCCGTGGACTATTCGTACCTGGCTTAGTTTAGATATATATGCATCGTCAAGATATTTATCAAGTTTTGCAACAGCTTCATCAACTGTACAGCCTAAAAGATTAATCTCAGGGGAGATGGATGCTGACTTGGACATCTTGATTCTGCCCTGACCGGTTGATGATTTGCCTGACTTTGATTCCTCTGGCTCTTTATAGTCTGTGATGATTTCCAGATTATTAATCTTAGCTTTAGTGGTAAGACTTCCCACAGCAACAGTAACTTCTCCCTTGGTATTTGGCGTGCCAACAACAGTTCCTGTAAGATTCATGCTTAAGATTCTTACATATATTCCCTCTTTAAATTCACTGATGTCGGAAGCCTTGTGAGCTTTAGGAGGAGCTGCCTTGACTGCCAGCTTTTCCTGACTCTTGTTAATCTTATCCCTTACAGCGGTTCTCTGCTTTTCCAGTTCTTTAACTGACAATCCATGTTTGTTCATGGTTTTAATAGTTTCGTCAGCGTATTCCTTTGCCTCTTTAAGAATCTCAGCAGCTTCCTGATTGGCTTTCTTAATAATCTTATCAGTTCTTTCGTCAAGCCTCTGCTGCTTTGCTTTAAGTTCTGCCTTAAGGTCAGTTATCTCCTTCTTATATCTGGCAATCTCTTCCTGTTCCTTCCTGATAGTAGCCCTGCTGGTTTCGAGGTCGCTGATGATATCTTCAAAATGAATATCTTCAGCATCCATACGTCTGGCAGCATCATCAATAAGATATTCAGGAAGTCCAAGACGCTTGGATATGGCAAAAGCATTACTCTTGCCGGGAACACCTATAAGAAGCCTGTATGTTGGCTTTAATGATGCAACATCGAATTCACAGCAGGCATTCTCCACACCAGGTGTAGTGAGGGCGTATATCTTAATCTCACTGTAGTGGGTGGTTGCCATGGTTGTAATACCTCTCTGGTGAAGGTCATTAAGAATAGATATGGCAAGTGCCGCACCCTCTGTAGGGTCAGTACCTGCACCAATCTCATCAAAGAGGATAAGACTGTCGCTGGTGGCATTCTTAAGTATATGGATTGTATTAGTCATATGGGAAGAGAAGGTACTGAGACTCTGCTCAATGCTCTGCTCATCTCCGATATCTGCAAAAATGTTATTAAATATACCAATCTGTGAATGGTCAAGAGCTGGAATATAAAGTCCTGCCTGAGCCATTAATGTAAGGAGTCCAACTGTTTTAAGGGAAACAGTCTTACCACCTGTATTAGGACCTGTGATAATAAGGAGATTAAAGTCCTTACCCAGGTTAATGTCGATTGGTACAACCTTTTCTGGGTCAATCAATGGATGGCGTCCCTGCTTGATATTGGTATAATGCTCTGTATTCATGACAGGGGCAGTACAGTGCCAGTTTCTGGCAAGCTGTGCTTTGGCAAATATAAAATCCAGCTTTACAAGAACCTTGTAATCTGTTGCTATCTGTTCTGTATATTCAGCTGCCTGTGCACTTAAATCAGCTAAGATAACCTGAATCTCTGCCTCTTCCTTTAATTCCAGCTCACGGATATCGTTATTGAGTTTGACAACTGCAGCTGGCTCAATAAATATAGTTGAACCGGTAGCAGACTGGTCATGAACCATTCCGGGAACCTGGGACTTGTATTCTGCTTTAACAGGAAGGCAGTATCTTCCCTGTCTTGAGGTTATGACATAATCCTGAAGACAGTTGCGGAGTGCCTGGTTATTCAATATCTTATTAAGCTCTGTGTGTATCCTGTCGTTGGCAAGCCT
Source organism: uncultured Eubacterium sp. (assembly GCA_945648485.1). GTDB lineage: Bacteria > Bacillota > Clostridia > Lachnospirales > Lachnospiraceae > Lachnospira. The sequence continues at coordinate 9,690 of CALZFR010000041.1, forward strand.
TATATTCCTGCGGATATCCTTCAGGTTGGCACTGGCATCGTCACTTATTTCATCTTCAGATATAATGCACTTCTTTATCTGGGCATACAGTGAAGGAACAGGGTCAAGAGAGTCATACAGTGGCGTAAGGGAATCCTGCGTCTCTTCGTAATGTGTTTTATGTGCTTTGGCAGCAGACAGAACACCACTTATCTGCAATAATTCATGGGCGTTAAGACAGCTTCCAACTTCAAGACGCTTAACGCTTCCCATTACATCGGATACACCTGAAAATGAGGCACATCCTTTGGCATACAGCCTTGAAACAGCATCCCCTGTTTCTGTGAGACATACATTAATCTTGTCTATGTCAGTCATAGGAACAAGTTTGGCTGCTTTGTTCTTGGCATCCCTGCTCACGGCAAAGGACTGGAGCTTGTCGATTATTTTGTTATATTCAAGTGTAGTAAGTGATTTGCGGTTCATATCCAATCCTTTCCATATTACATACAAAAACTTAACTCTATTCTAAACTAAATCACGTAAAAATTCCAGTTAATATTGATATCAGGACATAAAGTATTCATAATAATGGTGTATTATGATATACTAAACAGGTATTGAAAATAATATGCTGTTTATTGTAAAATTAGATTCAGATATATTCGAAAAAGGAATACATATTATATGAATAACGATAATATTGAAAATGAAGGGGAATTTTCTCTCTACACTGAGACTATAGTGCAGAGCCCCTTTGAAAAATACAAAAAGCAGATAGCTATATTGAGAGGCGTGGTTGCAGGTGCTGTTCTGTGCCTTGTGATATTTGCTGTGGCAATGCTGGTTCAGAAGCTGACAAAAAAGGAGGAGGTGGAAAACTATATTCAAAGAACTCCATTGACGTTTCAGAAGGATGAATACAGCATATATGGCAGGTCGCCTTCCATGGAAACTGATGAACCGGACATTTCCAGAATACAGTACTGGATTAATGCTATTATCTACAATGCATCACGTTCTATTCTGTACATTGGTGAAGATACTGTTGGAGTAGTAATAGGGGAATCTGACGGTGATTATGTGATTCTCACAGAGAACCACAGTGACTGGCCTGATGAGAATTATTATATCAGTATCAGTGATGAGGTAAATATTCCGACAACGGTAATCAGAAAGGATGCAGACAGTGGAATTGCCCTTCTTGCTGTTAAGAAGTCGGAGGTTACAGCTGCAGGAAGGACACCTGAGGTTGTTAAGGCTGGCAATTCATACGGTGTTAAGCAGAATGAAATTGTTATTGCCCTGGGAAGAGTCCAGAGCAATGCCAAGGGATATGCAGCAGGATATGTGAAGGAAAACAATACCCTGGAAAATGATGTGGATATATCTTATGATATTCTGGAAACCAATATCGAACTGAAAGAAGATGACTATGCCCTTATATTTGGAGTTAATGCTAATCTTATTGGCATATCCCATGTTACAAAGGTGGGGGATGAGATAAGGAAGAATGTCATAGGAATTTCCAGTGTGAAGACTCTTATTGAGGAGATGTCTTCCGGAATACCTGCTGGAAGCATGGGCGTTAAGTGTACTAATATTACGAAGGATATATCAGAACAGTTTAATTTCCCTGAAGGAATATATGTAACTGAGGTTGAGGTTGACTCTCCGGCATACAAGGCTGGTTTACAGGCAGGAGACATTATATATGAGTATAATGGTGGTACAGTAGGCTCAGTACAGGATTTTAGTGATATGATTCTTATGAGTGAAAAGGGAGATTCTGTGACAATTAAGCTTAAGAGAACCGGACGCGGTGGGGAATACAGGGAACTGGAATACACGGTGAAGATGGGATTAAGGCTGGATTGATACGGGATTAATTAAAGGAAGGTATTAAGAATGCATTTTATAGAGAAGTTTAAGGATGGAGACAGAATATCAGATATATACCTCTGTAAACAGAAGAGTATTGC